>DATLIF010000219.1:0-8248 GCA_035539575.1 Fimbriiglobus sp.
GTGTCAAGCGTAGGGCGGGGGAACATACTGGAATTCACGAATGTGAACGCTGGCGACGTGCCGGGGTCAGGTCGCCAGGTTCGCCAAGTTCGCCAGTGCCACCCCCCGGCTTTGCTACGGGAAACGAAATCTGCTACGAAATTGGTTGGTCTGATACGGATCACTTCTTCTCGGCAAAGGCGTACAGGTGCCCGGCGGTCCGCACGTACAGGGTGTCGTCGGCGATCGCCGGGGTGGCCGCCACCCGCTCGCCCAGCTTCGGGTTCTTGACCACCAGCTCCGGTTCGCCGGCCCCGGCCTTCAGGACCGTCACCGTGCCGTCCTCCAGGGTGGTGAGGTAGATGTGACCGTTCGCGGCCACCGGGGACGCATAGTACCGGCCGACCCCGGCCACCCGCTCCTGGACGTACACCTCCTTGCCCGTCTTCGCGTCGTAGGCGGTGACCAGCCCGCCGTCCTTCACCATGACGACCTGCCCGCGGTAGACGATCGCGGTCGCGACGTACGGCAGGCCCTTCGTCTTCCGCCAGAGGACGTGCGACTTCGTCACGTCCCCGGACCCGCCGGGCTTCAGGGCGAACGCGCTGTTCGTCCCCTCGGCCATGAACTTGAGGATCACCTCGTACTCGTCCCGGGTGATCTTCCCGTCCTTGTTTGTGTCCTGGGTGTCGAAGAAGCCCTCGAACGCCTTCGCGGCCTCCTCGCGGGACAGGACGCCGTCCTTATCCTTGTCCAGGTCCTTGAGCATCGAGTCGAACGACGGCATCTGGTTCTCCTTGTCGTCCGGGCCGCCGGGCGACCAGCCAGCGAAGAACAGGGCGCCGTCCGCTGCCACCGGGGAGGAGCAACAGCCGGACGGCATGCCGCGCACGGACCACTTCTCGTCGCCGGACTTCAGGTCGTACCCGATCATCCGCCCGTGCCCGGCGGCCACGAGCTGCCGGCCGGCCGGCGTGTCCCACGCGACCGGAGTGCAGTACGAGACCGGGGACTGCCGCTTCGCCTCCCACTTGCGCGAGCCGGTGGCCGCGTCGATCGCGACGACCTTCGAACCCTTCGCCTCATCCCGGACAACGATCACGGTGCCGTCGAGGAGGACCGGCGACGTCCCGGTGCCGAAGTCGCCGGGCGTGGACGCCGTCGGCATCTCGTACCGCCAGAGTTCCTTCCCCGCCAGGTCATGGCAGACCAGACCGCACGACCCGAAGTACGAAACGATCCGTTGCCCGTCCGTCGCCGGCGTGGACGCGGCCGGACTGCCCTCGGTCTTGAGGAACGCCTCGATCTGTTTCGCGCCCGCGTCCCTGCGCCACGCCTCCTTGCCGTCCGCGCGGTGGTAGGCGACCGTGTACAACTTGCTGCCGTCGAACGCCGTGACGACCAACTTGTCCCCCACGACGATCGGGGAGGACAGGCCGGCCGGGGCCGGCACCTTCCACTTCACGTTCTTGTTCGGCCCGAACTCGACGGGCGGCTTCTGGTCATCCGCCACGCCCGACCCGTTCGGCCCGCGGAACTGCGGCCACGCCAGCGGCTCATCCGCGCCGAGGCCGACGGCCGCGACCGCCGCCACCGTCAGGGAAGTGATCGCCCATTTCATCTCATGCCCTCGACCGTTGCGGAAGGGTGGGCTCACCGGGCCGCGGAAGGCGGCCCCTACCAGCCCCAGGACACTACTCGGACCGAACAGGTTCTCTAACACGCCGCGACCGCGGCGTTCAATCTCAGCAGCGTCACCCGGACCCGCTCCACGCCGAACACCTCCCGCGGCGTGCCGGTCACCGCGGCCCTGGGGTGTGGTATCCCGGGAGGTTCCGATGCCGGCCCGGATGTGTTATGGTCGGCGAATGTGCAACGAGGCACCAGGGCAGCGCCTGACCGCGGCCCAATGCGGCCGCGGATGAGAATCGGGAGTTCGGCCCGGCGAAGGGAAGGGGGGTGACCGTGGCCCGCAAGCGACTCGGGAAGCAGCCGGCCCGATATGAGTTCCTGCTCAACCCGTACACCGACGTGCGACTGAGCAAGTGTCCGACCTGTGGCAAGCCGACCCACCCGAGGAAGTTCGCCATGCTCATCGACGCCGACGGGTGGGGGACTCTGGCGCTGGGCAAGACATGCCGGTACTGCTCCCGGTGCGAGTTGATCATCGCCCACAAGGACGAACTCGACGCGGAGATGGCGTGCGCCCTGTCCCGGCTCGCCCCGGAGGCCGTCGGGAAAGAGTATGTGGTACTCGGCACACTGGACCGAAAGGTGTGGCAGCGGGGTCTCCGGGGCGAGGGGCAACCGCTGGGGGAGGCGTTGGAGCACGTCGCCGAGTTCAAGAAGGTGCTGCGGCTGGAGGTGGACCCGGGCGGCTGGCGGCCCGCCGGCGGGTAGCGGCGCGGGTCGGTGAGGCAGTCCGGCCCGGCGGTTGCCAAAATGTCCTGGAGAGGGCGGCGAATAGCAGCGGACCGAACCCGGCAGTCACCTCCGAGCTTCACCATGCCCAGACGCCCTTACCTGCTCACCGCACTCGCCGTCGTGGTTCTGGTACTCTGTGCGTCAGCCTGGTACACCTCTCGCCCGGCGCTACCGCCCGAGATCCGGATCGCCAGCGGACAGCCGGGCGGGCTGTATCACGCCTTCTCCCGAGATCTGGCGAGGCGGTTGCACGAGCGGACCGGCCGGCCCGTCTGCGTTGTCGAGACCGCCGGCAGTGAGGCGAACCTCCGACTGCTCCGCGACGGGGAGGTCGAACTCGCCCTGATCCAGACCACCTCCCTCACCCCCGAGGGCGTCGTGGGGGTCGCCCCGCTATTCCCCGAACTGCTGCACTTCCTCGTCCCCAAGGGGAGTGACATCCGCTCGCCGGCGGACCTCGCGGGCCGTCGGGTCGTCCTGGGGCTGCGCGGCTCGGGCATCCGCCAGAACGCCAACACCCTGCTGCCGCACTACGGCATCTCCCCCGAGGTGGTGCGGGACGTGGAGGACCCCTTCGGCGCGCTCACCGGCGACGGCGCCGACGCCGCCCTGGTCACCACCGGTTGGATGAACCCCACCCTGGAGAAGATCCTGCTGGCCGGCCAGGTCAAGCTGGTCGGGCTGGCCGACCCGGAGGGGGTGGCCGCACGGTATCCGTGGTTCACACCGGCCACGATCCCGCGCGGCCTGTACTCCGGCCACCCGCTCGTGCCGCCCGAGCCGGTGCGGACGGTCGCGGTGACGGCGCTGCTGGCGACCCGGGCGGACGCCACCGACGAGCTGGTGGGGGCGTCGCTGGCCACGTTGTACGAGACCGACCTGCGGGCCGCGTACCCGGTGGTGATGTCGGCGAAGGCGGCGCGGGACTACGACGCCGCCGTCATGCACCCGGCCGTGGCGGGGTATCACGACCCGTCGGCCCAGCTCAACCGGCTGGCCCAACTCGTGGAGCTGGCGTCGAAGTTCAAGGAGGTGCTGTTCGGGGCGGCGGCGGCGACCGTGGTGGCCTGGGGCTGGGTCCGCCGCCGCCGCGAGCTGCGCGCGTTCGCCGAGGACCACGCGCAGAAGCAGAAGCTCGATGAGTTCATCAAGCGGACGCTGGCGGTCGAGGTGGACCAGATGGAGGTGACGGACCCGGAGCAACTCCGTCCGTACCTCCGGCAGGTGACGCTCATCAAGCAGGAGGCGCTGCAGGAGTTGACCAGCGAGAAGGTCCGCGGGGACCAGTTGTTCGCGATCTTCCTCTCCCAGTGCGCCGCGCTCAGTGAGAAGATCCAGATGCGGATGATCTACGGGAGTGTGTCCGAGACAGGCAGCGTGACGGGAGGTTCGGACAGGTGAGGACGTTCGAATGCGCTCCGCTCAACAGAGCAACTGAACCACTCCGTCCCGGGGCACCACGATGACACCCGATCCGCACCAGTCTCTCCGCGAGCACCTCCTCTACCTCCTCCAGGGCGGCGGCGCGCACCTCGACTTCGACAAGGCGGTGGCCGACATCCCGCCCGAACTTCGCGGCCGCACGGTTCCGCCCGTGCCGCACAGCCCCTGGCGGCTCCTGGAGCACCTGCGCATCGCCCAGTGGGACATCCTGGAGTTCAGCCGCGACCCGGGGCACGTCTCGCCGTCTTGGCCGGACGGCTATTGGCCGCAAGGCGACGCCCCGCCCGATCCCAGGCTGCCTCGTCGGGCGGTGGGCGCGTTCCGCGCGGACCTGGCGGCGATGTGCGCCCTGGTCGCCGACCCGGCGACGGACCTGTTCGCCCCGATCCCGCACGGGGACGGGCAGACCGTCCTGCGGGAGGCGCTCCTGGTCGCGGACCACAACGCCTACCACCTCGGGCAACTGGTCGTGGTTCGGCGTCTGCTGGGCTGCTGGCCCGAAGAGGGTTAGCTACACAGTTGCGAGCCGCCGACGCCAGTCGGCGGGTGCTGGCCGTGACAACCGCCGACTGGCGTCGGCGGCTCGCGTAATCGAACCGATAACGTGACTGAGACGTCCCGCGGTCACTTCTTCTTTTGCAGCCGCGACAGGTGGCTCGCCTTCGACGTGCCGCCGCGGCTGAGGTCGTACTTCGGGTCCGCGTACCGCGAGAAGAACGCATCCAGCCGCTTCCGCAGCTCCTTGCGCGTGGCAGCGTGTTCCGCCCGGTCGAATAGGTTGACCCGCTCGCCGGGGTCGGCCGCCAGGTCGTACAGCTCGTTCGGCCCGTCCGGGAAGCGGGTGATGAGCTTCCAGCGCTCGGTGCGGATCGAGCGAACGTTCTCGAAGTCGAAGTACGTCACGTTGTCCCACTCGATCGTCTTGCCGCGCAGCACCCCGGCGTAGCTGCGGCCCGGCGACGGCGGCTCGGCGGCCTGCCGGTCCTTCAGGCCCAGGTAGTCCAGTACGCTCGGCAGGAAGTCGTAGTTGCTCACCAGCAGGTCGCTGCGCTTGCCGGCGGCGACCTGGCCGGGGTGCCGCCAGATCAGCGGGACGTGCGTCGTCCAGTCGTAGCCGGTGAACGGTCGGGTGTGGTCGCCCATGCCCCAGAACCCGCTGTGCCCGGCCGCCAGCCCCTGGTCGCCGGTGAAGACCACCAGCGTGTTTTCGTCCAGCCCGTGCTTCTTGAGCGTCTCCATCACCCGGCCGACCCCGTCATCGACGCCGCTGACCTCCGCGGCGAGCCGCCGCATCGCGCCGACGTTGTTGACGAACTTCTTGTTCGCGTTCAGCCACGGGTGCAGCTTCTCGCGCGGGAACGACGGCAACTCCTTGTCCGCGTAGTACGCCGCGTGCCGGTTCCGGGCCGGGTGGTTCAGGCTCTCGCCCAGCCCGTAGGGGCCGTTGTAGGTGAGGAACAGGAAGAACGGCTTCGCCTTGTTCTGCTCGATGAACCGGACCGCGCGGTCGGTCCAGAAGTCGGTGAGGTAGACCGGCTCCGTGCGGACCTTGCCGCCGTCGATCACCTCCGCGCCATGGAAGGTGGTCGTGTGGCCGTGCGGCATGGTGGTCCAGTCGGTGAACCCTTCCTGCGGGGTGAGGTTGCCGCCGAGGTGCCACTTGCCGCTGAGCCCGCAGACGTAGCCCGCACCCTTAAGGATCTCCGGCAGGCTCCGGAACTCGGCGATGGTGCAGTACGCCTTCGGCCCGGTCTGGGCGCCACCGGCCCCGAGGTAGGTGTGGACGCCATGCTGCGACGGCATGAGTCCGGTCAGGTACGTCGCGCGGGTCGGGGAGCAGACGGCGTTGGAGCTGTACGACCGCTCGAAGAGGGTGCCTTCCTTCGCCATCCGGTCGAGGTGCGGCGTGCGGATGTCCTTGTTGCCGTTACAGCCGAGGGTCCAGGCCCCGTGGTTGTCCGTGAGAATGAACACCACGTTCGGCGGCCGGTCCGCGGCGGTGAGCCGCGCGGCGAAGCCGAGCGCGAGAACGCACATCACCAGACGCAACATCACGATGGCTCCGGTTGAGGCGATCCGGGATTGTCACCGCCCGCCGACCGCGGGTCAAACGGAAAGCCCGCCCGGCGGCGCCGGAAGCCCTTCCGGGGCCAGTCTTCCGTTCTTGACCCGGGGTTATGACCTGTCTCTAATGCCGGAGAAACAGTCGTTCGACAGCACTGGAAGCACGACCCTTTTGGGGCCCGGCAATGAAGGTGACAGAGTCGAGCGTGCTCATATTCTACGGCCTCTTACTCATGCTCTTCGCGGTGCTGGCCTACGTGGCCGGGCTCCCTGCCATCGGCCTTATACCGCACGATTCCGCGATCTTCCTGGCCGTGTCCCTGGCCTTCGCCGGTGTCGTCTTCTGGGTCATCTGCGCGGTCGTCCGCCCGCCGGGCACGGGGTGCGAGGGCGGCGGAGAGCGGCCGGTCGCCGTCGTCGAGCCTGACGACACGCCGGGGCCACGATACAGCGTCGTCATCCTGAACGACGAGAACCACTCGGACGTGTACGTCATCGAGTTGCTCCGGCGCGTGTTCGGCCTGTCCCTCGACCGGGCCTGGGAGTTGATGCGAGCCATCGACACGGAGGGCCGGGCGGTCGTGTTCACCGGATCGCTGGAGGCCGCACGCCGGAAGCAGGAACAGGTGCTGGCGTCCGGGCCGGACCCGCACATACCGAACTCGGGATTGCTCCGAGTGCTGGTGGAAGAAGTCGATTGAGCGGACAGAGTTGCCACATCCGTCGAACCATACGTTACACCTGACCGCGGCCGCATCAGGTGGGCCGGGTCGTTCGGCAAAGTAGGGCGGCGCGTGCTCCTGTATTACCTGGACCTCGCGGGGGTGGCGGTGTTCGCCGCGAGCGGCGTGCTCGCCGCGCGCGACCGCGACCTGGACCTCTTCGGGGTCATGGTGGTCGCGGTGATCACGGCCATCGGGGGAGGCAGCCTCCGCGACCTGCTTCTGGACCGTCACCCGATCTTCTGGGTCACCGACACCTGGTATCTGATCGTCATCATCGCGTCCGCCCTATTCACGGTCGCGTATGTGCGGGTGCGACCGCCGCCGGGGGCCTCGCTCCTCGTGGCCGACGCGCTGGGGCTGGCGCTGTTCGCGCTGTCGGGGGCCCAGTCCGCCGAGGCGGCGAATTGCCCGCCGCTCATCGTGGTGCTGATGGGCACGATGACCGGTGTCACCGGGGGCGTTCTGCGAGACGTCATCACGGCTCATTTCCCGCTCATCCTGCGGCGGGAGATCTACGCCACGGCCGCCATCGTGGGGGTTGCTGCGTACCTGGCGCTGCACGCGGCCGGGGTGCCCCGTGCGCTGGCGTTCGGAGTCGGAATGCTATTCGTCGTGACATTGCGGTTGCTCGCCATCCGATGGGGCCTACAACTGCCCGTGTTCCGCAAGTCCTAGAGCGAGAGAAGGGACAGACGCCGTTCGGCCGTTGAGGAGGGTACGCGATGCGGGCGACATTCCGACAGTTCGTCAGCGCGACCGAGAGCTGGGAGACGCTGTTCGCCCGGGCCGCCGACTTCGCCACGGAGGTCGGCCGCGACCGGCTGATCAGCATCTCACATTCGCATGGCGGCGGCACGGAGATGTTCGGCTCCGGCGGCTCCGGCGTCGTCACCGTCTGGTACTGGGACCAGGCAGATCGCCCGTCGCGTCCGGCCTGACCCCGGACGCCGGGCGTTGGCTGCGGGTGGCGAGTGCGAACGCCGAGGCGCCGCAGTTGCTCGTTCACCCGGACCAGCCCGGCCGGATGACCTGCGGCTTATTTGAGCTGGTTGAACCGCCAGGTCGGCACGCCCGGCGGCAGGGTGCCGGCCAGGTAGGCGTCCTCACCGACCAGGTCGCGGAGCTTCTTCAGTGCCGTCCGCCGGACCGGGACGTAGTAGAACTCGCACCGGGCGTCCCGGACCGCGTCCCACACCGCGTACAGCCGGTCCGTCTCGGCCATCACCTTGCGCAGCGCGTCGGTCCGGTCCGTCTCCAGTTGTTGCCGCTGGTCGAGGTGCTTGCGGAAGGCGCGGTTGAACCGGACCGTCTCGTTGACGGCGTTGCGGTCCGGGAACCGGAACCCGTCGGCGGCCGGCGGCGCATCGGACAGCTCCTGATACCGCCGGCGAAGCATGTTCAGGTCGGTGGAGAAGTCCTCTGGCCGGGCCAGGACGTACCGGGTCTCGCGGGGGTCGAGGATCTCCCACTCGACGGCGACTCGGTGGACGGCGTCCCGCAGGCTGGGCCAGCGGTCGGGCGGCGGGGACGGCTCCGGGGTGCCCGGCGGGGTGGTCAGCAGGATGGCGGCCAGGACAAGGTCGGCTCCGGACATGGTCGGTCCCCTGTATGGG
>DATLIF010000220.1:0-5335 GCA_035539575.1 Fimbriiglobus sp.
GCGCCGGGGGCACCGTCGGCGGTACCGTGGGCGGCGAGGTCGGCGGGTTGGCGTCCGGGAACGGGGCCGAGGTCGTCGGGAACGGCGCCGGCGGGCTGCTGCCGCCCGGGAACGGGGCCGGCGGCGGCGAGGCCGGCGGCGGCGGTTCCACCGGGAGCGGCGCGCCACCGAAGTGGACGGCCAGAGCGTCCGCGTAGGCGGAGTTCGCGATGGTCATCGCGATCGCGTAGCCGGTCCCGCCGGTCAGCGGTTGCAGGTGCGGGGCGACGTCCGGCTCGGTGGCGATCCTCTGGTTCAGGGCGTTCAGGAACTCGGTCAGATCCTGCTCGGCGGCGCGGTTGATCGCGGCCAGTCCGGCGAAGTGGGTCGCAAACTGCTGCTGGGCGGCGGCGTCCCACGGTTCGTCGAGGCGGACCAGCATCTCGGTGATGCCAACGTGCGACATCCGGGCGGTATCGACCGCCGCGAACACCTCTTCGGGGGTCACGGACGGCGTGGCACGGTCCTCGAGTCCCGTCACGGCGGGGCGGAAGCGGTACGGGTCCATGGGGGCTCCGGGCGGCTGTAGCGTCTGGGGTGTCTATCCGAATTGGTGAATCCTAAACGCCCGGCAAGCCCGGCTCAAGCGAGGATCGGCCGGATTGGGTTCCCGGCCACGTCCGTCAGCCGGAAATCCCGGCCCTGGAACCGGTACGTCAGCCGTTTGTGGTCGATTCCGAGCAGGTGCAGCATCGTCGCGTGCAGGTCGTTGACGTGGACCTTGTCCTCGACCGCGTGGTAGCCGAACTCGTCGGTTGCCCCGTGGCTCATCCCGCCCTTGATCCCGCCGCCGGCCAGCCAGACCGAGAACCCGGCCAGGTGGTGGTCCCGGCCGTTGCCCTGGGCCATCGGCGTCCGCCCGAACTCGGTGCCAAAGACGACCAGCGTGTCCTTGAGCATGTCCCGCCGCTTCAGGTCGGTCAGGAGCGCCGCCACCCCGCGGTCCACCTCGGCGGCCGTGCCGGCGCTGTCCCGCTTGACGCGGCCGTGGTGGTCCCAGTCGCGGTGGTAGAGCTGGATGAACCGCACGCCCCGCTCCGCCAGCCGCCGGGCCAGCAGGCAGTTCCCGGCGAACGACCCGTCCACCTTGTCCGTGCCGTACAGGTCGAGGACGGGTTTCGGCTCCCGCTTGAAGTCGAGCAACTCCGGGGCGCTGAGCTGCATGCGGAAGGCAAGCTCGTACTGGCTGATCCGGGCAGCAACCTCGGGGTCGGCCACCGCCTCGTTCCCGAGCTGGTTGAGCCGCCCGACCGCGTCCACCACGTCGCGCTGCCGGTCGGTCGTGACCCCGGCCGGGTTGGACAGGTACAGGACCGGGTCGCCCTTGCTGCGGAATTCGACCCCCTGGAACCGACTCTCCAGGAAGCCGCTGTGCCACTGCCGGGCGGCGATCGGCTGCGACTGGCCGAACTTGCCGGTGGACACCATGACCACGAATCCGGGCAGGTCGTCGGTCTCGGCCCCCAGGCCGTAGAGCAGCCACGACCCGGCCGACGGTCGGCCGGGGATCATCGACCCGGTGTTCATCAGCGTGTGGGCCGGGTCGTGGTTGATCGCATCGGTGTGCATCGACCGAACGATACAGATGTCGTCGGCGCACTTCGCGCCCAGTTCGGGCCACAGGGTGCTGAACTCCAGGCCGGACTTGCCCCACCTCTTGAACGGGTGCTGCGGCGCGAAGCAGTTGAGCTTGGCCCCCTGAAGCTGGGCGATCTGCTGGCCCTTGGTGATCGACTCCGGCATCGGCTTGCCGTGTAACTCGGCCAGCTTCGGCTTGTGGTCGAACGTCTCCAGGTGGCTCATCCCGCCGGCCATGTACAGCCAGATGACGCGCTTCGCCTTCGGCGGGACGTGCGGCGTGGTGACGACGCCACGCCACTTCTCGCCCGCTGCGGCGCGGCCGTTCAGGAGCGACGCCAGCGCGACGGCCCCGAGGCCGCTGGCGGACTGGCCGAGCAGGGCGCGGCGGGTCAGGCGGAGATCGGGGTTGAGCATGAGGGCCTCAGTTCGGAGTCAGTCGGTTGGCTCGGGATCGGTGTGGACGGCGGAACGGGCGGCGGAGTACAGCCTGTACTGCACCCAGGTGTAAGTGGCGGTCAGGATCGGTCCCAGTAACAGTGCGATGAGCTGAACGGCAGACCGCCAGCTCGGGCTGAGTCCCGCGATACCGGCCCCAGGGGTAAGGCGGCTCGAAAAATACATGGTCGTCCCCGCGGCAAGCACGGCCAGCCACACGACGGCGATCAACAGGACGGCCACGGTCAACCTGCCTGTGGCGATTCGCAGGCGGCGACTCGGAAGTGCCCCGGCGACCAGGGCGACACCTGGTAACGCCGAGAGTTCGGCCACCGTCCCGGCGAGCAGTCCGCACCCGTAAGCGATCGCCGCGCCGAACACCAAGACCTCTGCGCCCACCCCTCGGCCGTGTCCTGCCATCGCCAGGAACACGACACACGACATCAGCACGACCGCCCGTGCCGTCGCAAGAACGGCCGCGACGGTCAGCACGACCCGCGCGCCGGTGCCATTTGGCAGATCGCTCATCCGCCACCGGCCATAGGCGGTCGCGAACGCCCCGACGACCAGGAGCAATGTCACCGGTATCAGGAGTTGGAAACCGTATGTATCAACCACCGCCGGGCGGCTGAACGGCGGGCCGAGAAACAGTCGCTGGGCCGGCACATACCCGAGCGACGTCAAGACGCAGTACACGGCGATCAGTTCGATCAGCAATCCGACCTGGATCGCCCGGCACCCCGCCGCGAACGGTCGCCACCCGGACGACTCGACGTGACCTACCATGTGATCACCCCAGTGCGAGTCACTTCCGCGTCACCGCCTCGTGCAGGTTCAGCACGGTCCGCGCCACGCTTGTCCACGCGGCCAGTTCGGCGGGGTCGATACCGTCCGCAGCGGGTTTCGCCCCGACCGCCAGTAACGCCTTCGCTGCCTTCGGGTCGGCCTTGTACTCGGCCCGGTGCTTCTTCAGGAGTTCGACCAGCACCTCACGCTCGGCTGGCTTTGCCGGACGTGACACCGCCCGGCGGTACATCCAGTCGAGACGGCCCGCGTCCGAGTCGGCTGCCTCTATCGCCCGCGCGGCGAGCGCCCGGGCGGCCTCGACGTAGGTCGGGTCGTTGAGCAGCACCAGCGCCTGCAGGGGCGTGTTCGACCGGACGCGCTCGGCGGTACACTCCTCGCGGCTCGGGGCGTCGAATGCCATCAGGCTCGGGTGCAGGTACTGCCGTTGCCAGTGGGTGTACAGGCCGCGGCGGTAGAGCTTATCGCCCGCGTCGTTCTTCCACTCCCGGGTCGGGAAGTTCAGGTACGACCAGTACCCCGGCGGCTGGTATGGGTGGACGCTCGGCCCGCCGATCTTCTCCACCAGCAGCCCGCTGATTGCCAGGGCATTGTCGCGGACCAACTCGGCGTCGAGACGAAATCGCGCCTGCCGGGCGAACCACCGGTTGTACGGGTCTTTCTCAGTCACCTCCGTGGATGTGGCCGATGACTGCCGGTAGGTCTCCGACGTGACGAGCAACTTGACCTGAGCCTTTACGTCCCAGCCGGAGTCGATGAGGCGGCTGGCGAGGTAGTCGAGCAATAGCGGGTGCGTCGGCCACTCGCCCTGGGCGCCCAGGTCGTCGAGCTTGCGACTCAGTCCGGCCCCAAAGTACATCTTCCAGAGCCGGTTCGACAGGGTGCGGGCGGTCAGCGGGTTGTCCTTCGAGACGACCCACCGGGCCAGGTCGAGCCGGGTCGGCCGCGTCTTCCCGGCTGGCGGTTTCGGCAGGGCGTCGGGGAATTGCGGCGTCACCACCTCGCCGGAGTCGTCCATCCAGTTGCCGCGCGGCAGGATCCGGATCGTTCGCGGCGGCACCCGGACGGTGGCCAGTGTGACCGGGATCGTCTTGAGGAACGCCGCGTGGGCTTGCTCCGCGTGCAGGAGTTCCCGCCGCGCCGGTGTGACCGCCGCCCCGCCGGCGACCGCGTTGAACGCAACCCCGGGCCGCTCTGCCTTCGTTCGGGCGGACGAAACCGCCGACTCCAGCCGGTCAAGCTTCGACTGCTCAGCGGCGGTCGGCACCGGCAGGAACGGGCCGAAGTTGCCGCCGCCGTAGATCCCCTGTTCCTGGATGTCGGCGAAGAACGCCTCCATCCGATAGAAGTCCTTCAGCGAGAACGGGTCGAACTTGTGGTCGTGGCACTCGGAGCAGCCGAGCGTCACCCCGAGCCACGCCCCGCCGAGGTTGCGGACCCGCTCGGCCGCGTACTTGGTCAGGTACTCCTTCGGTTGCACCCCGCCCTCGGCGCTCATCATCCCGATCCGGTTGTACCCCGCGGCCACCTTCTGCGCGAGTGTCGGGTCCGGCAGCAGGTCGCCGGCGAGTTGTTCAACTGTGAACCGGTCGAATGGCATGTTGTCGTTGAACGCCTGGATAACCCAGTCGCGGTACGGCCAGACGCTGACCGGCTGGTCGCCGTGGTAGCCGACGCTGTCGGCGTACCGCACCAGGTCCAGCCAGACCATCGCCATCCGCTCGCCGTAATGCGGTGAGGCGAGGAGCCGATCGACCAGCCGCTCGTAGGCGTCGGGGGCCTTGTCGGCGACGAACGCCGCGACATCCGCCGGCTTCGGCGGCAGCCCGGTCAGGTCGAACGACAGCCGGCGGATCAGCGTCACCCGGTCGGCCTCGCGCGATGGCGTCAGCTTTTGCCGGGCCAACTCCGTCCGGACGAACGCATCGACCGGGTGTTTGGCCCCGGCGGGTGGCGTCGGCCGTCGGATCGGCTCGAACGCCCAGTGGCCCTCGTACTTCGCCCCCTGGTCGATCCACTTCTTGATGGTCTCGACCTGCTTCGGCGTGAGTTTCTTGCCAGATTTCGGCGGCGGCATCACCTCGGACGGGTCGGCCGCGGTGATCCTCTGGAACAGGCCACTCTTTGCACTCTGACCGGGGACAACGACCGTCTCGTCCGCAAGCCCTTCCTTCGTGTCGAGGCGCAGCTCGGCCTTCCGGGCGCGGGCGTCCGGCCCGTGGCAGGCGTAACAGGCGTCGGACAGGATCGGCCGGACGTCCCGGTTGAACTCGACGTCCGCCGCGCTGAGCTGCGAGGCGCAGCCGAGCGCGACCAGCGCCGGCAGGAGAGTGCGAAGCATCATTCCGCGACGCGCCTTGGGGAGGGCAGGGGGGTGGGGCTATCCTATTCAGGGATACCAGGCGGGCCGGCGCTTCGCAATGACCATTCGTGGCGAACGGCCGGCGTAAGCCGGCTGGTGTGAACTGCCCCCACC
>DATLIF010000221.1:0-9840 GCA_035539575.1 Fimbriiglobus sp.
CGCCGGATCACCGACTGGCTCAGTACCGACGCGCTGCGGTTCGACGTGTTATTCGTTCGGTCCGGAACCGACAAGTCACTTGCGGACGAGGCCGAGTTGCTCCAGTTGCTCCTGCGGGAACCGATCGAACGGGGGGCGGCAGAGGTCCACTGGGTCGAGTCGCCGGCGGATGTGGAAACGTATCTCACGGCCCAGGCCCGGCACAGTCAGGTCCACTGCCTCACGGTGTCCGCCGATCCGGTCCGGCTCGACCCGGAGGGGGCAGTCGTATCCCGGCTGACGGTGAATGGACCACGACCGACCCTGACCGACGGCGGTGGTCGTGTGGCGGATTTCGACACGGAGGACGCCTTCGACCACTGGGCCGCGGTGGTGGTCCGGTTGTTGGAGTTGTGGGTGTAACTGCCCCTTGCGCCGGGAGGCGGGGCGCGGACCGAGACTGGCCGTTCCGACGACCCGACCGTAGACAAATCCCACCCCGACACCACGTCCGGCCGAACCGTCGGGCCTCCGGACGCGTACCAGCAGCAAGCCGTCCGTACTCTGCTCCGCGGGAACCTCGCATGTTCTCCTGGTTGACCAATACGAATATCCTGATCGGCGGACTGATTCTCGCCGTCGTCCAGGTACTGGCCGCCCTGCCCTGGCTACGGTCCATCGACACCCGCGGGTTCGACCGCTCGGTGCGGAATCCGGCGACCCTGATGTACGCCATCGCCGCCGTGCTCGGGATCGGTCTGCTGTTCGCAGCGTTCATCGGGTACAAGGGGGACTCGTCCAACCTGAGGCTTTACGGCCGGATGTACGGGGCCGCACTGCACCTGCAACTGCTCATCGACCTGTTCCTGCTCGCCCCGGCGCTACTGGCCTGGGCGCTGCCCAAGACCGGGGCGGTCGCGATGGCGGCCTACCGCGAGGGGTGGCGGCAGCCGATGTTCTGGCTGGTCATCGTGTTCGGCGTCCTGCTGACGTGGGTCGCAGTCGTCCTGCCGTACTTCACGTTCGGCGACGACTACAAGATGATGAAGCAGATCGGATTCGACGTGGTCATGCTGGCCGCGGTCCTGTTCGGCGTCCTGGCCGCGAGCATCTCCATCAGTGAAGAGATCGAAGGTCGGTCGGCGATCACGGTCATGAGCAAGCCGGTCAGCCGCCGGCAGTTCCTGCTCGGCAAGTTCCTCGGCATCCTGATGGCCTGCGGGGGGATGTCGATGATTCTGGCGCTGAACCTGAACGCCGCCCTGCTGGTCATGCCGGAGTTCGACAAGATTAACGAGGACCGGGCGTTCGACCCGATGCCGATGCAGGCCAAGGAGTCATTCGTCCCGGCATTCCAGAAGGCTGTCGTGGTGGAAGGCCCGGCCCGGACCCTGGCCGAGGGGGCCGGGATGTGGTTCGGCGAGGTCTTCGCACACACGTTCGGCATTGCCCTGGGGTTCGGTCAGGTCATGATCCTTGTGGCGATCGCCACGGCCCTCGCGACCCGGTTGCCGTTCGTCGTGAACCTGGTGATCTGTCTGGTCGTGTACTTCCTCGGTCACCTGGCCCCTGTGGTGGTCCGGGTGACCGACGAGGTCCAGCGCAGAGCCGCCGGTCAGGAGAACGTGGCGCTCGGGCTGGTCCAGTTCTTCGGGAACCTGTTCGATACCCTCCTGCCGGCCCTGGAGTTCTTCAACATGGGCCCGGCCATCATCCGGGAGACGCCGCTGGACCTGTGGCAGTTCGCTGCATACGTCGGCACAGTGGTCGGCTACGCGCTCCTCTACACCGTCATCGCCCTGGTGGTCGGTCTCCTCCTGTTCGAAGACCGCGACCTGGCCTGATTGTGCCGGTTGCGCCAGGCGCAGGCCGTTGCCGATCGCCGGTTTCCGGTGGTCGGCGGGCCGGAGTATTTGCTAGTCTGGAGGTTGCGGCGGGCCGGTTGGCTCGCCGGCCCGTCTAACGCTAGCAGGTCGCCCGGTCGCGGCGAGGTCTCCAGTGGACAACCCGTTCCGGTCCGCTCGCAGTTATCTCGATTTCACACCGGCCGCCAGGTGGGGGGCCGTCCTGAGTTCTGCCGGCGCCGCTGTCTGCCTGGCGCTGTTATTCCCCTTTCTGTTTCTCTTCGTCGATCTCATAGATTGGCGCGGTCATGTGCCGGATTTTGCATCCTTGCCTCCAGCCCAGCAGGTGGCGTTTCAGGACGAATGGGCCTCACTCTCGACGGACTCGGCCGTCGCGGATGCACTCGGTAGGATCCGCCCGAAGGGGATTCCCGATTCGGTCGGTTCCGCCGAATGGCTCTGGCGCTGGGAGGCGGTCACGTACGCCACGCTGGCGCAGAAGGTCGGACCGGAGGCAGCCGAGGCGTACCTGCCGATAGCGACCCCCGAGCCCGGGAAGCCGCTCCGTGTGCCCGCCCAGGATCTGGGTGTTCTTGGTACGGTCGTCCGCGAAAGGAACCGGTGGACGGGTAGCGTTCTCGGGTGGTTCGCCGGCTGGAACCCGTGGTCGTGGCGGCCCGGCCAGAGCGGGTCGGCCAACGTCCCATACCTGACTGGCCTATTCCTGATCACCTTTGGTTTGCTTCTGGTCCGCGGGGTGCTGCTCAACGTCGCAGCCTACCTGTCCACGACGGCCACCATCGCGGCCGCAACGAAGATGCGTCGGGCGGTGTACACCCACGGCTACCGGCTGACGGCGGTGGCCGTCCGACCGGAAGCTCGCGAGGAGGCCGGCGACCTTGCGACTCGTCGAGTCGAGCAGATCCAGGACGGACTGGCGGCGTGGCTGACTGGCAGCGTCCGCGGGATGGTCGTGACGATCCTGTTGCTGGTCATTCTGCTGGTGGTCCACTTCTGGCTGACACTGAGCCTGTTGATACTGGCTGGGGTAGTCTGGCTCGTGGCGGGGCAGGTGGCCGCGTGGTTCCGTCGGGACGCGCGACTGGCCGGTCGCCGGGCTGACGCTCGGCTTGGCATGATGCGCGAGTCGATGTCGCAGATGCAACTGGTCAAGTCGTACCTGATGGAGCGGTACAGCAAGAACCGCTACGAGCGGCAACTGGCCGAAGTGACCCGGTCGTCTTGGCGGCGGGCCCGTGCGGAGACGTTGTCTCGGCCGACGCTGGTCGCGGTGGCGTCCATTGCAGGCGCCGCAATGCTCTACCTTGCCGGCCGCGTCGTGCTGGCTGGGGAAATGAGTGTCGCCGGGCTGACTGTGAAGGCGGCCGCGATCGCGACACTGATATATGCCCTGAACCGCTGGATCGCCGCTCAGGTCCGCGTCACACGGGCCCACGGCGCGGCTGCCGATGTGTTCGAGTTCCTCGACCGCCGCGGCGAGACCGGACAGGCGATCGACGCCGAGTTCCTCCAACCGATGCGCAAGAAGCTGGAGTTGGTCGGGGTCAGCCTCCGCGAGCCCGGCACCGGGCGGATGGTCCTGGAGGACGTTAGCCTGTCCATCCCGGCCGGCACGCGGGCGGCTGTCGTATTCACGGACCCGGCCGAGGCACACGCCCTGGCCCATCTAATCATGAGGTTCCTGGACCCGACCGCCGGCGAGGTGCGGATCGACGGGAAGAACACTCGGTGGGTGACGTACGAGTCGGTCCGGGCCCAGGTGGCGCTGGTGACGGAGGACGCACTGACGTTCGCCGACACAGTGGCCAACAACATCGGCTGCGGCGACCCCGGGTTCACGCTGCCGCAGATCATCGAGGCGGCCAAAACTGCCCACGCCCACCAATTCGTGCAGCGGCTACAGTACGGCTACGAGACGCTGATCGGTGATGGCGGCGCGAGCCTGCGGCCGGGCGAACGTTTCCGAATCGCCCTGGCCCGTGCCATCCTCCGCGACCCGTCGCTGATCATCATTGAGGAGCCAGCCGAGCCGCTCGACCCAGACAGTCACGTGCTGATCGATGACACCATCGCCCGAATCCGGCACGGGCGGACTGTGCTGTTCCTCGCCCGCCGACCATCCACGGTCAAGACCGCCGACGAGGTCTTCGTGCTGCACAACGGCCGGCTCAAGGTGGGCGGAAGCCACGACGAGTTGATCCACGCCAGCGAAACGAAAACGAGACTCGCGGCGAGACCATACAACAGACCGTTGACCCGGGCCGCCCGCCGTGGCGGCCCGTTTTCTTTTGGGGGGAGTGAATGGCATTCGAGCGGGAGTTGCAGGAGGCGTTGGCCGCCGCCCGTCGGGCCGGGGAGTACGTCCGGCGGGAGTACGAGACGTTCGTCCCGATCCCGGACGCGCCGGCGAGCATCAGTACGCACGTCGATCACGGAGCGCAAGAACTCATCCTGAACCATCTGCGGGCCGCATTCCCGGATCATAGCCTGGTGGCCGAGGAGAAAACGCCGGCCCTCTCGGGCACGCCGGTCGGGGCTGACAGTGTGTGGGTGGTGGACCCGATCGACGGCACTCGCGGGTTCGCGATGAAGAACGGCGAGTTCTCGGTGATGGTCGGACTCACGGTTGGCGGCCGTCCGGTCGTCGGGGTCGTTCTGGAGCCAGTCAGCGGGCGGGCCACCTATGCTGCGGCGGGGTCCGGATGCTGGATCGCCGACATCGGGCGCGAGCCCCAGCGCTGCCGAGTATCGACTCGGGGAAGCCTCGCGGAATCGACCCTGGTGCAGAGTTGGTCCCGGCTGGGCCGACCGCCCAAGCCGGTTGTGGTCGCCCTCCAGCCGGGCCGGGTGGTCGAGACGTACTCGGCCGGTCTGAAGCTGGCGATCGTCGCCCGCGGTGAGGCCGAGCTGTACGTGAACGACTACGCGAACTTCCACGACTGGGACGTGTGCGCCGGCCACGTCCTGGTCGAGGAGGCCGGCGGCAAGGTCACCCTCTTCGACGGTAGCCCCATGACCTACGGCGGGTCCGGGCCGAAATCGCGTCGAGGTATGATCTCCTCGAACGGACTGGTCCACGTCGAGGCGATCCTACGGCTGTCCACCCTGTAGGCCGAGGTTACTTCGGCCGCACGTCCAGGCAAACCACCTTCGTGTTGTCCCGGACATAAACTCGGCCGTCCACCAGGACCGGCAGGGACCAGCAGTCGGGCCCGGAGAGCACCCCATCGACCTTGCCACGGAGTTGGAACTCCTCCGGGTTCGCGTCAGCCAGGAACAGCGTTCCGGTCTGAGTCATCCCGAGCAGGTACTTGTCTTCGGCGAGGATGACGCACCCCTTCCCCCGGTTGCCGCTGACCTCCCGCGCCACCCAGTCCTCGCGCTCCTCACCCTTGCGCAGGTCCACGCACCGGAGCGTGTCATCGTCATAGCCGTAGAGGAACCCGTCCTTTTGGACGCAGGTCGAATGATGGTTCCGCATCAGTCGGGACTTGCGGAAGTAGACCAGTTCGGCCGTCGCGCTGTCGCCAGCCGGGGCGAGCCGGAACAGCGAGCACCCCTTGGCGTACCCCGAAGAGACGAATACGTAATCGCCCGCCACGACCGGGGTGGCGACGTTCGCCTGGTACTCGGTCTTCCAGGCTTCCCGCCACAGGATGTTCCCATCGCCCGGACGGATGCCAAGCACCGATTCGCCGGTCACGGCGATCACCTGACGAACGCCGGCCGCCGTCACGATGACCGGGGAGCTATAACCATTCCCGTCCTCCCCGGCTTTCCACTTCGTCTGTCCGGTCGCACGGTCGAGCGCGACTACCGATGCGTTCGGTTTGCCAGCCAGCACGATCAACTGGTCCCCATCGATCAGCGGCGAACAGGCGAAGCCCCACTTGGGCCGGCTAACGCCGTACTCCTCGGTGAGACTCTTCTGCCAGGCGACGGTCGGCTTTTGTCCAGGCTCTATCGGCGGCACGACGCACTGGAGCAACCCGGTCGCGCCGAGAGTATAGACACGGCCATCATGTACAGTTGGGGTCGCACGCGGTCCGGGTGCGTGGTCCATCTTCGCATAGTCCACCGCCGTCTCGTGGACCCAAAGCTCCTTGCCGGTTGCCGCGTCCAGACAGAGCACTCGCTCCTTGTCGCCCTGACGGTCCTGGGTGTAGAGCCTTCCATCCACCACCGCGAACGAGGAGTAGCCGCCGCCGCACGGTACGGTCCACACCACCGACGGCGGGCTGGTGTCCCAGTCGGTCCGCAGCGGACCGGCCGGGGCGCGGCCGTCGCGGTTCGGGCCGAACCATTGCGGCCAGTTCGTGCCGGCCGGCGCGACGGTCAGTTCTGCCGACTGCAACGCGGCCAGTTCCGCCTCGTTGGTCGTCTCGGTCTCCAGCCACTGCGGCCGGTACTTCTTGACGGCGTACCAGCCGCCGACGGCCAGTACCGCCACGGTAACGAACGCCACGAGGAGAAATCGGACAAACTTACCGGACCTGAGAGTAAGCAAGTTGGGCGTCATGGCAGCTCTCGGTGGTGGGTATGGGGGTCATGTAGTTACACCGCGGAGATCGTCCGCAGCGCATCCCGGGCCGCGGCGACAGTCTCCGTGATGTGATCGTCGGTCATCGCGGCGGACAGGAACGCTGCCTCGAACTGGCTGCACGGCAGGTAGACGCCGCGGTCCATCATCGCCCAGAAGAAGCGGGCGAAGCGGGCCTTGTCGCTAGCACCGGCCGTGTCCAGGTCGCGGACCGGGCCGGGGGCGAAGAACAGCGTCCACATACTGCCAACACGGTTGAGCTGATGCGCCACCCCGGCTTCGGTCGCGGCCGACTCCAACCCGTCGGCGAGGGCCGCACCCATCCGGTCGAGCCGTGGGTACGGGTTGGACTTCTTCAGTTCCCTGAGCGTGGCGACACCTGCGGCCATCGCGACCGGGTTGCCGGAGAGGGTGCCGGCCTGGAACACCGGCCCGGCCGGCATCACCTGGCCCATCACGTCGGCCCGCCCGCCGTACGCACCGACCGGATAGCCGCCGCCGATGACCTTGCCGAGGACCGTCAGGTCGGGATGGTCGCCGTACAACTCCTGGGCGCCTCCGTAGGCGAGCCGGAACCCGGTCATCACCTCGTCGTAGATCAGCAGCGCTCCGTGCTGCCGAGTCAATTCCCGGAGTTCGCGCCGGAACTCGAGCGTCGGCTCGACCAGTCCCATGTTGCCGACGACCGGTTCCAGGATGACGCCCGCGATCTCTCCGCCTCTTGCCCCAAACAAGGCGGCAAGAGCCTCGGTGTCGTTGTAGCGCAGGATCACCGTGTCCTGGGTGCAGCCGGCCGGGATGCCGGGGCTGTTAGGAACGCCGTGCGTCAGCGCGCTCGACCCGGCAGCGACGAGCAGCGCATCGACGTGGCCGTGGTAGCAGCCGGCAAACTTGACGATCAGATCCCGGCCGGTGAACCCGCGGGCCAGTCGGATGGCACTCATCGACGCTTCGGTGCCGCTGGAGACGAACCGCACCATCTCGACAGACGGAATCGCCTCGACGACCAGTTCGGCCAATTCGCTCTCCAGCTCGGTCGGAGCCCCGTAGCTGCTACCGTTGCGGACGGCTGCGACCGCGGCCTCGGTGACGGCTGGGTGGGCGTGGCCAAGGATCATCGGCCCCCAGGAGCCGACGAAGTCGAGGTAGCGGCGTCCGTCGAGGTCGTACAGGTACGGCCCCTCGCCTCGGGCGATGAACAGGGGACTGCCGCCGACCGCGCCGAACGCTCGGGCCGGGCTGTTCACCCCACCGGGGATCATCCGACGTGCCCGCTCGAACGCCGCGGCCGACCGCGGCCGCGGCTGAGACGACGGCAGCAATCCGCTCATCCTGCCTTACTCCTGAGTCACTTCGGGACAGATTCGAGAAGCTTACGAGCGCGTTCGACTAACGGCTGGATCATCTCGGACTGTTCGGATGCGTACAGCTCGATGATCTCGCGACAGTCGTTGCGAAATTTCCGGCGCTCAACCTTGTTCTCGGTGTCGTTCCGGACCGAGTCCGCTTTCTTGTCCAGCACACTGACTTGCTTCTCCAGCAGTGCCCGGCGCTCCTCCACCTCGTTCCCTTCCTTCGGCGGTGTTTTGAGTTCTTTAGTGATCGAAGTGGCGAGCAGGTAAAAGTCCCGCTTATCGAAGTCCTTCTCGGTCAGTTTGGCGAGACTCTCCAACACCGACCGCGCTTTCAAATGATCGGGGTATTTCATCAGCCTCAGCCCATGATTGGCGAGTTGCTCCGGGTTGTTCGGGTCGTCGTTGGGGCGGGGCAGTTCGAAGAGCTGATCGTTCTTGATCTGCTCCCGCAAACGGACGATCAGGTTCCGGACGCCCTGCTGGTTGTCGAGGTGGCGCTTCGCGGCTACCCAGCCGAGCACCACCTTCGAGTCCGCGGCGGTGACCGTCCCCGGCTCGACGGCCGGGCTCTTGTCGCGGGCATTGGCCCACTGATTGGCGGCCGGACCAATCTGGCCTTTCCCCTCGGCGTCCATGGCGTTCATCGCCGATTGGTACGCCTCCTCGTCGTAACCTTCTGGGTTGTTTCGCATGTGCTCGCGGGAATGCCGCCGAGCGAGGGTCTCCTCTTCGGCGCGGACCCGGTCGGCCTTGTAGAGGTCCCGGACCTCGGCCACCCGCGGGTCGGTGTCACCGCCGAATCGGTCGAGGAACTTCGCCGCAGCCGCCACCCGTTCCTCGCCCGGTGCAGCCGCCTGGACGCGGCCGTACGCGGCGTCCATCCCTTCCGGCCAGCTCAGATACGCGATCACGCCCACTACCCCGGCGAGTGCCGCGGCAATTATCCCCGCCTTCAGCCATACGGGGACCCGCCCGCCGTCTGTCCGCTTCTTCTTCCGCTTCTTGCCCGGCGAGCGCAGCGACCGGGCGATATCCTTTTCTGACTCGTCGAGCTTCCTCTCGCGAATCGGCCGGTCCGCCCGCCGGGCGTTCGCCACCTCCGCCCCGACACTCTGCTGAGTGCTGACCTTCTCCTCGATTTCCCCCAGCAGTTTGCGAACGGTACCCGCGTCCAGCGGGCGGTGTTCCCGCTCCTTCTCCAACAAGAACATGATCAGGTTGTCCAGCCAGACCGGCAGGTCGGGGACCAGCTTACTCGGCCGGATCGGCTTCTCGTTGACGTGCTTGAGGAACATCTCCACGGTGGTGTCGGCGGTGAACGGCTTGCGGCCAGTCAACAGTTCGTACAGGACGATCCCCAACGAGTAGAGGTCGGACTTGGCGGACAGGTTGCGGTCGCCCCGGCACTGCTCCGGGGACATGTATGCCGCGGTGCCAATCGTGCTGTTGGCCCCGGTCAGGGCGGTGACGTCCGTATCCTTCGCGATTCCGAAGTCGGTCAACTTGAGCTTGCCGTCGGGAGTGACCATCAAGTTCGACGGCTTCAGGTCGCGGTGGATGATTCCCTTCTCGTGAGCGTGTTGGAGTGCCTCACAGAGTTGCTTGGCGTACCCGACCACGTCCTCCCAACTCATCTTGCCGCGACGGCCGAGTATTCGATCAAGACCCTCGCCGTTGACGAACTCCATTGCGATGAACGGCGTCTGCTTGTGCCGCCCGGTGGCGTACAGGCGGACGATGTGCGGGTGGCGAAGCTGTTTGAGGATGTTCGCCTCGCGCTCGAAGCGTGCCATCGCCCCGTCGTTGCTCGCGAGCCCCAGCGCGATCACCTTCAGCGCGACCGGGGAGACTTTCCCGTCCCGGTGCCACCGGGCGCGGTAGACCGTGCCCATGGCCCCGCTGCCGATCTCGGAGACGACTTCGAACGGGCCGACGAACTGACCGATCAGCATGGCGCGCCGCCCCTCGCGTTTGATGTGCGGTCATTGTACCTCACCGGCCAGCGAGAGGAACCTGCCAACGCCGCTACCGGGCCGCCGTTTCGGAACGTAACGCCGCCCCGGTTGGGCGGTCGAACCCCGGCCGGGACGGGGTATAATCC
>DATLIF010000222.1:0-2282 GCA_035539575.1 Fimbriiglobus sp.
CTGCCGACCGCCCGACCGACATCCTCGACGGCAAGCCGACCGACGCCCGGCTCGGCGCGCCGAAGACCCTCAACGGCTACTTCCCGTTCACCCCACCGAAGTCGAAGGAGGAGTGGGCCGAGCGCCGCCAGAAGGTCCGCACGCAACTGCTCGTCTCGCAGGGCCTCTGGCCGATGCCCGAGAAGACGCCGCTGAACCCGACGATCCACGGCAAGGCCGAGCGCGACGGGTACACCATCGAGAAGGTCCACTTCACGTCGATGCCGGGGCACACCGTCACCGGCAACCTGTACCGGCCGGTGCGCGACCAGAACGACGACCGGCCCGCAGTGCTCTTTGCCCACGGGCACTGGGCCGACGGCCGGTTCCACGACGCCGGCGAGAAGGCGGCGCAAGCGTCCGTTAAGTCCGGCGGCGAGCCGGACCCGGAACGCGGCCGGCTCTTCATGCAGGCTATTCCAGTGCAACTCGCCAAAATGGGGTTCGTCGTCTTCCAGTACGACATGGTGGGCTATGCCGACAGCACCGCGATCCCGCACCGCGAGGGGTTCCGGGACGCGCAGGCCGAGTTGCGGCTCCAGTCGGCGATGGGCTTGCAGACCTGGAACAGCATCCGCGCCCTGGACTTGCTGTGCGGGCTGCCCGGCGTGGACGCGAAGCGGGTCGGCGTCACCGGCGCTTCTGGCGGCGGCACGCAGACGTTCATGCTCTGCGCCCTGGACGACCGGCCGGCGGCGGCGTTCCCGTCGGTGATGGTCTCCACCGCCATGCAGGGCGGCTGCGTCTGCGAGAACGCCTCGCACCTGCGGGTCGGCACCGGCAACGTCGAGATCGCCGCCCTGTTTGCCCCGAAGCCGATGGCCTTCTCCGCGGCCAAGGACTGGACCGAGGAGTTCATGTCCAAGGGCTTCCCGGAACTCCAGGCACTCTACAAGCTGCTCGGCCAACCGGAGAACGTCGCCGCGAAGGCGTGGCTGGAGTACGGCCACAACTACAACCGCCACGCCCGCGAGTTCATGTACTCATGGTTCAGCAAGCACCTGCTCGGGAAAGATGAAACCGTCTCCGAGCAGGCATACAAGCCGACCCCGCCGAAGGAGCTATCCGTCTTCGACGCGGACCACCCGCGGCCGAAGGACGAGTTGCCCGCCGACAAGCTCCGCGAGCGGATGACTGCCGAGTCCGACGCCCGGATGACGAAGTTGATCCCGTCAAGCGCGGAGACGCTGGCCGAGTTCCGCAAGGTGGTCGGCCCCGCCCTACGGGCGATGGTCCACGACGAGCTGCCGAAGGAGATCGCCCTCCGCGTCAAGCGGCCGAAGGAGTCGGAGATCGACGGGGTAACGATGCACCGGGGCGTCCTCGGCCGCAAGGACGAACAGGACGCAGTGCCGTCGGCCGGGGTGTTCGGCGCCAAGCCCGACGGCCGGCTCGTCATCTGGGTTCACCCGCAGGGAAAGGCGAGCCTGTTCGAGAACGAGAAGCTGGTGCCGGCGGCGCGGGCGCTGGTGGACGCCGGGTTCTCGGTGGTCGCCCCGGACGTCTTCGGCGTCGGCGAACTGGCGCTGGCGAAGCCGTACCCGGTGGACAAAACTTTCGCCGGGTACACCTACGGCTACAACCGCACGCCGCTGGCCCAGCGGGTTCACGACATCCTGACGCTGGTGGCGTTCGGCCGGTCGGTGCTGAAGTCGAAGCGGATTGACCTGGTCGGCTGGGGCGAGGCCGGGCCGTGGGTGATCCTGGCGCGGGCCCTGGCCGGCGACGCGGTGACGCGGACGGCCGCCGACATGAGCCAGTTCCGCTTCGAGACGGTGAAGGCGACCGACGACCCGATGATGCTCCCCGGCGCGGCGAAGTACGGCGGGCTGCCGGCGTTCCTGGCGCTGTGCGCCCCCGGCGAAGTGCTGATCCACAACCACCGGGGCACGTCGTCCGGCAAGCTGTCGAAGGCCGCCTACGACGCTGCCGGCGCGGCGGACAAGATGACACGGGTGAACGAGAAGCTGCCGCCGGAGAAGGTGGCGGAGTGGCTGGTGAGGTGAGCGACCGGCTTGTGGTCCGGTTGCTCTGTCGAATTCTCGGGGTTGGGGTGTATTCGGTCTTCAGCCCGAAGGGCTGGGAGTCCTCAGCCCGGGGCAACGCCCCGGGTCGGCGGGATCAACGGACCGGAGCCCTGAAAGGGCGACACAACGCACGCCCGAGGTGTGTCGCCCTTTCAGGGCTCGAAACCTGCTGTCGCCGAGACCCAGGGCTGCGCCCTGGGCTGAGGACTCCCAGCC
>DATLIF010000223.1:0-4642 GCA_035539575.1 Fimbriiglobus sp.
GGGCGAACCCGGAGCGTCAGCGACGGGGTAGCGCTACCCCGTCGCTGACGCTCCGGGTTCGCCCGGACCTGTTAAACCGGAACGCGGGTCTCGTTCCGCTGCGTCCAGGCGGGTGGGTCGCTTGCCGGGAACGAGTCCTCGGACGCCTCCTGCACCACGTCGATCGTGCCGTCCACGCAATAAGGACGGCCGGAACTTAACGCGTCGGATATCTCCACCGGTTCGGCCCGCGGTCGGCCGTCCGAATGGGAATCGGCTTGCAAGATCGATCGCAGGCACAGCGCCCCGGCACCGATCAAGCCGGTGGCCAGCAGCCAGCGGGTTGTGGTCGCGGACCGTTTGCGATCCATCATCCACTCCATCGTTTCGGTCATGACGGTAGTCCTCCGCATACCAACACAGGCTGCAACCGTCGTGCCGAACGATCAATAGACGATGCGCCGTTTTCCGCCGCTGAGACGGCCGTGCTGTGGGACGACTATCCCGACCTCACACGGTTCCGGGGCCAGGACCACAGCCGTTTCCCCGAGTACCCTCCAGCCCTCGGTTTCCGTGTCCACGGCCGGTGTCCCGCACCCGCCGTAATCCGGGTCCTCTGTGGACAGAATCACCCGCCACCTCATCCCCTCTGGGGGGGCTATCAGCGGCTCCGGGCACGACAGCAGGTGCAGGTCACGGCCGAAGTTGACGATCAACAGGCGGTCCAGGCCCTCGTCCCGAAAGAACCGCAGAACAAACGCCTGATCGCCGAGTACGGCCCCGTCTACCCCTCGCGGCTTCTGCGCCCGCAAGGCCGGATCCTCGCGGCGCAGCTTCAACAGATCCCGGGTGAGTTGGTACTGGGCGACGTGCTTATGCCGCTCGGTGAAGTCCAGCTTGCAGCGATCGAATGTGCGGCGGTCGTGCGGCGGAGCCAGGAAGTCGCGCATTCGTGCATCGGTGATGGTGCGGAATTGATCCAGGAATTCGGCCCGGCCGGACTGGACGAGCGCTGCCAGCTCCGGGGTATGGTCGGCAAAGTACAGGAACGGCGCGGAGGCAGCGAACTCCTGGCCCATGAAGAGCATCGGGGTGCTGGGGGCGAGTAACAGCAAGGCCGTGATCGCCCGGTATCGGCCGGGGCTGGTGAGCTGGTGCGCCCGCAAACCGCGGCCAGAGTTTGCGACCTGGTCGTGGTTCTGGACAAACGTGATAAACGCCGCCGGCGACAGGTCCAGCCCCGGCTTGCCGCGTCGGTTCTCCTGCCAGTGATACCATTGCCCCTGGTACAGGTAGCCGTACTTGACCGCGGAGATGAACTCCTGCGGCGTCCCAGAGTAGTCCGTGTAGTAGGCCTCGCACCGACCGGTCAGGGCGACCATCGCCGAGTGGTGGAAGTCGTCGTTCCACAGCGCATCGAGCCCGTTGCCGCCGCGCTCGACCGGCCGGACCAGCTTCGGCAACTGCGGCTCGTTCTCGGTGACGATAATCGTGGCCCGGCCGTGGGCCGCGTCTCGCACTCGCTGGCCGATCTCGGTCAGGATGTGCCGTGACGGGTCCGGGGTGTCGTCGTAGATCGCCTGCGTCGCGTCGAGGCGGAGCCCGTCGATGTGGAATTCGTCGATCCAGTACCCTGCGTTGGCGGTGAAGTACTCTCGCACCGGGCCGGAATCGGCGCCGTCGAAGTTGATCGCCTCGCCCCACTCAGTCTTGTACTTCTCGGTGAAATACGCCGGGGCGAACGGCTTGAGGTAATTGCCGTCCGGGCCGAGGTGGTTGTAGACCACGTCGAGGATGACTGCGACGCCGTGGCTATGCGCCACGTCCACGAACCGGCGGAAGTCGTCCGGGTCGCCGTACAGACGGGTCGGTGCGAACAGGTTCACCCCGTCGTACCCCCACCCGAATGAGCCGGCGAAGTCGGCCACCGGCATCACCTCCAGGCAGGTGATGCCACACGCCGCCAACTCGGGGAGTTGCCGCTCCGCCGCCTCCCAGGTTCCCTCTTGAGTAAACGTGCCGATGTGCAACTCGTAGAGGACCTGCCCAGGTAGTGAGGCACCGCGCCAGTCGGTGTCTGTCCATGCGAACGCCCCGGGGTCCACGACCTCGGAAGGGCCGTGCGGCCCGTCGGGCTGGAACCGCGATGCCGGGTCCGGATAGAGTTGGCCTCCATCACCGAGCCGGAACCGGTAGCGCGTGCCGGCGGCCGCGGACCGCAGGAAGCCGGAGAAGTACCCGCCCGACTCGGGTTCGAGCCGGACCGCGGGGCCTTCCATCGGCACGATTTCGACCCGGTTGCTGGCCGGCGCCCACACGCGGAAGTGGCTCCCACCTCCCGGCTGCACCTCGGCCCCGACCGGTAATCTCCGCACCCAGCTCATGGCCGATCTCCTTCCCCACGCCCCCGCTGGTCGGGGGTCGCCATCGGGATTCCTAGCAACCCGAGGATGAAAAGCCCGGCACTTGTCCGGCGAATACTCCGGTAAGCTCGGACAATCTGCGTGCCGCGGGGTGCCTGGCGCTTTTTTGGCGGAAAGGTCTGGCTCTCGCGACTGTGCTTGGAGTAGAAACTCCCAGCCGGTGCCGCCCGGGGCCCGTGATGGATAGTCAGCCCGCCCTGGACGGGTTCTTGTGAGGTGTTGTCATGTCCGCCGTCTCTCCCCCCTCCCGCCGCCAAGTCGGAACCTGGGTTGCGGCGGCCGCGGCTGCGGCATCTACGCTGGTTGCGGTCGCCCTGTTCGGTCCTGCCGTCGAGGAACTCCGGGTGCAAGCCTCCCGTGCCCACCGTCGTAACGTACTTAGTAACGTTGCTCTGGCAGCCGCTCCGAGTCAGGTCGGATACTGGAGTCCGGTGTGGGATGGTCCGGGCGGGGCGGTCCCGGATTACCTGGCCGATGTCCCGCATTCGCTAATCGATTCGGAACCGCGAGCCGGCTGGGAAGTACCTCGGACCGTTGTGCTGTCCCTCACCCCCCGCCAGGAGATCAAGCCGGTTGAGTTACCCCGTGCGGCTGCGCACGACTACCCCGGCTACTTCCCGAACTGGGATCTGTTCGAGCCGGCCGGGATCCGTCAGGTGTCATCGCCACGGCGAACCCGGCACCTGTCCGAGTTGACGGCCACGAAACCAGCCGCCCAGTCACCACCGGCGGCCCAGCCCAATGTCCGACATCCCGCCGGTCCCCTTGCACCCGCCCTGGCAATCGATTGAAGCGGATGAACTGCGGTTCAGATATGACCGTCAAAGCGTTTCACGCTGACGTAGCGTTGGTTAGAGCCGCGACCTGTAGGGAGCAGTTTGGCACTGCCAGCCGTTCCCTGCCGGTCGCGGCTCCAACTGTCACATTGGAATTGTTCAGCGGTCCGGGTCGAACGAGGTGGGCGGGGCCTCATAATACTCCTGATCCGACACTTCCAGGTAGATCAACCCCTCGTCCACGTCGGCGATTGCCTCCGCCTCGGCAACGGTCAGTCCCACGACCGGACCGTCCACCGGATCGGTGTGTTTGCTCAACCGTAGGTTGTGCTTCTCCGCGAACTCGATCGCGGTAAACCCTGTCAGCCGCATGGTTCGGTCTCCTCAGCTCGCCTTCCGGCCGGAGTCTGCGTCGCATGCAGACCGGGCCATGTTGATGTTCTCCAGTTCCTCGTCCGGGTGGTGGGCGATTGCCCGGACGGTCGGGTCGATCAGGCCCTCAACCCAGTTCCCGAACCGCACACCGGTCGGGCGCGCCTCGTACCCCTCGAAGGCGGCCAGGAACACCCCCTCGACGATGTCTATGACCTCCAATCCACGGCCCATGCGGGCCTGGACCTCCGGATACCGCTCGACCCACCGCCCGGCCCGCAGTCGGACCGCGTCCTCGTAGGGGGTGACGGCGGCGCGGAACGCGGCGTAATCGCCCGCCTGGGCGGCGGCGTCCAGCGCGGCCGGGTCGATCGGCGTCGCCGGGGTCATTTCCTGGTGGGTGCCCTTCTCCTGCTTCTGCCGCTCGGGAACCTGGCTGAGTTGGTCCTTGTACCCCTTGACCCCGTCCGCCAGTACGCCCACGCACTTTTCGAACGCCGCGTGCAGAACGGCGTTGTGTTCGCTGCACACCAGGGTCCGGCCGGGGAGTAGGAGGCTGAGCTTGACCACGTACTCGTTGTTGCGGGGGCGCCACTCCAGGTACGCGCGGAGGTCGTGCTGCGGGAAGTTTTCCACCTGGAGCGCCAGCGAGTCGAGGCCGTCGAGCATCTTGTCTCGCTCCGCCTCGGATAGCTCGAACTGGTGGGCGTCGAAGTACACCAGGAGTTTTCCCCGGGCCGGCTGGTATGCCGCTTCGGCCATCGCACGTCCCCCTACAGAGTTAAAATCGAGATCGTCCCGCGCCCGCGCGGGCAACACGTCCTGATCCAGCACCCGATCAGTACGGCGTGGCGGGGACGCCGGTGCCGTAGGTGCCGATGTCCGGTGCGCCGTGCGGTACTCCGCCCAGATCGCGGAGGACGCGCCGGGCTGTCTCGTCCTGACCGTCCTCCGGTCGGACCGTGACCAGCACCCGGCCGGCCCGGAGTTCGCCCTCGTAGACGCGGGCGTGGTCCTCGGGGATCCCCAGCCCGAGAATGCCGCCGACCGCAGTGCCGGCCACTGCGCCGGCCCCCGCACTGGCCAGCAGCG
>DATLIF010000224.1:0-8403 GCA_035539575.1 Fimbriiglobus sp.
CTCCAGGAGCCGGTACCGCCCCGCCACCAGGGTGCCCGCCTCCGGGTCGGCGACCTCGAAGGCCGTGGAGGTGGCGGAGTCGCCCAAAGTCGCCGTCGGCCGCAGGTGCTCGGGTGGCTCCAAAAAGCCGCCGGCCTCGTCGTGCGCCCGCAGCAGGGTAGGGCGGTCGGCTGGAGCGTCTGGCCCGGCTTCTCCTCGGCCATCCGGACGGCGGCGAGCTTGCGCAGCTCGTCGTAGACAAGCGGCAACAGCTCGGCAGCGGCCTTCGGATCGCCGGAGGCGGCGGCATCGAGCAGGCGGGTGACGTCGGACGTGCGTCCGAATGTAGCGGCTGGCGGAGCCGACGGCACGAACAACCTGCCGTGATCCCGACCGCCCCGCCGAGGGGGGCACTGCGCATATCGCCGATTCACCCCGGGGAAAAGGAGTCACTGCCGGTCAACTTTGCGCGCTCCGGTCCGGCACCCCGCGGTCGAGGTGACCCCCTTATTCTCGCTCCGCGAGAACGCCATCGCCAAGGAACCGGGGACGAGCCACCTCGAGGGCTGGCGGTGTGCGTCTCGGCTCGGCGCTTCACTGGTGGCCCAGACTCCTCCGAGTCTTCCCCCGCATGTGACCCTGAGGACGTCGGCGAATGGCAGGGCGCCGTCCTGGAAGAACTGCCGCCGCAGGAAGGTGGCCAGCTGGCGGAACGACCCGGGGTGGGACTGCCGCATCGGTGGGCTCCGTGCCGGTGGGGGCGAACCCCATCATCCCCCGGGCGGCCCCTGCCGCCTATCCTCCCGTCGCTTCGCAGCTTGCGGACTTGTAAGTGCCATTCGTCCGACACCCCGGAGTTGGAAAGGCCCACAGCGATGCATCGCCAAGGAGGTGCCTGGCCTGTGCGTGTGCCGACCGGACCGTCCGGATACACTATGAGCTCTTCCACCGCGCCTGGTCGGGCCGGCGCCCGGCTCGACGTCACCCGCCTTGCCTCCCGAGGAAACGCACCGTGCGAGCGCGAACAACTGTGGCCGCTGTAATAGTGGTCACCGCCGGCGCCCTGCTCGGCGGGCTGACGGCCTCGTCGGGAGCGCAGTCGATGAAGGCCTCCCACGGGCGGAGCCTCGGCGTCGACTCCGCGCCCAACCTGCGCGACGTCGGCGGATACAAGACCGGCGACGGCCGGGTCGTGCGGACGGGGCTGCTGTACCGGTCGAGCCAGCTTAGCCGAATCCCCCCCGGCGACCGGAAGGCGATCGCCGCCCTGGGCCTGAAGAGCACCTTCGACCTGCGGACGGCCGAGGAGCGGAAGGCTCTGCCCGACGAGCTGCCGCCGGGCGTCAACGCGGTAGCCCTCGACGTGCTGGCCGACTCCGACCAGAGCGCCCCGGCACAGCTCCGGAAGGTGCTCGGGGATCCGAAGGGCGGGACCGTCGCGGCGGTGGACGCCCTGTTCGCCAAGGCGTACCGGGAGTTCGTGTCCCTGCCCGGCTCGCGGAAGGCGTACGGCCGGCTGTTCACGGACCTCGCCCGGGAGGGCGCCCTGCCGGCCGTCGTCCACTGCACCACCGGCAAGGACCGGACCGGGTGGGCGGTGGCGGCCCTGCTGGCGCTGCTGGGGGTGCCGGAGGACGAGGTGGTGGCCGACTTCCTGCAGAGCAACGAGTACGTCCTGCCCGCCTACCGGAAGGCGATCGACGGGTTCGCCGAGGCGGGCGGCGACCCGGTGGTGGCGCGGGCGATCCTGGGGGTGAGGGCCGGATACCTGGAGGCAGCGTTCGGCGAAATGAAGGAACGGTACGGTACGGTCGAGCGGTACTTCTCCGAGGGGCTGGGGGTCGACGCGGCCGGGCACAAGGCCCTCCGGGACCGCCTCCTCACCCACGCCGGCGAATAGCTCCCGGTGAATCGTCCGGTCACGAACAGCAACTCCTCGGCAGGGTCACCCCGGCCGTGAACCGCCGCGGACTCGCCGATGTGGCCGGTATCAGCCTCAGCCTGCCAACCTATGGCGTCGGAAGGACCAATCGACTCATTTGGTTTGAGGGAGAGGCTGTGGTTGTCGAAGTCGCGGCAGCACTCGACTGGCACACCGGGAATGCGGCATCCTTCCCCAATTCCCATTGACCTGTCCCCGGGGATGTTGCCTGTCGAATGTTTGTGATCGCCCACTCCTCGAATGTCCCGATCAGCGCTTCTGTCGGCCCGGAATTCGTTTGACACTGGTCCTCAGACCGGAATACTCTGCTGCCGTATCAAGTCTTCGCCTATCGCCGCGATCATTTCCACGAATTTCGCCCGCCTTCGCCGGGAGCGTCCGATGAAGCGCTGCGACCAACTCACGTTCCGCCCTCGCTGGCGCCTCGACGTGGAACGGTTGGAAGACCGCAACATGCTGGGCGACGCACTCAGCTGGCTGCTGGGCAACTTCTTCTGGCCCGACCTGCTGGCGGTCGAGACCGAGCGGCTCAACAACCTGGTGACTAGCAGCCGCGCTGTCGTTCAAAGCCTGAGCTTGGTAGAAACCTGGAATCGCACCGACCGCGATTCGCTCCCGGGGGCCGATGACTTGAGGTGGGTCGGACGCAGTGAGCGGGCGAAACCTCCTGCCGGGGGCATGCACCGTCACTCCGCGCAACCGGAGGACGTCGGGGATCGTTGGCTCGATTCCCTCGTCGTACTACCGACTCCGGGACGCCAGCCGGCGGTGACGGACATCCCCTCCAATAGCTCCACCGGGATCGTAAGAACCGATGACACCGTCGGCCGTTTGCCTGACGATCCCGAGCGCAGCGATCACGAGCACGAACACGATGCTAGCCACCACGCCCATCAGGAGATGATCCCTCTTGCACTGACCGCGGATGGCAGCTCCAAGCTCCACGAACACGATCACGACCACAATGCTCATCACCACGCGCATTCGGAGACGATCCCTCTACCATCGACCGCGGGAATCGGGTCCGGGCTCCAGTCCCAGCGGGAGTTGGCCGAGATCGCCTTCTTCACCGCCGAGTACGGCAGGTACGAGGAGAGCCACCCGCACGGTCACGAGGCTGAGCTTCCCGGAAGCGACGCCCCCGGGCATCACAACGACGAGCCGACCGCGGGCCCGGGCGTGCCGGGCGATGTGGGGGGCGGCCTGTCCGCCTCCGTCGGCCAGTGGGGACCTACCCTGAGTTGGCCGCTCGTCACGGTCCACTCCCATATGTTGCCCACCGGCAAGGTGATGCTGTGGGCCTACAGCCAGGACCCGCGGCGGATCTGGGACCCGGCCACCGGTCAGATCGAGGCCGCCATCCCGGCGGCACCCGGTTACAACATCTTCTGCGTAGGCCACTCGTTCCTGGCGGACGGCCGGCTCTTCGTCGCCGGCGGGCACGTCGAGAACGGCTGGGGGCTGCCCAACGCCAGCATCTACAACCCGGTCGCCGACACCTGGACCCGCGTGCCGGACATGAACGCCGGCCGCTGGTACCCCACCTCGACCACACTACCCAACGGCGATGTGCTGGTGTCCTCCGGCAGCATGGATGTCAACTACACGAACAACACGCTCCCGCAGGTCTATCAGGTCGCCACCAACACCTGGCGCAACCTCACCACCGCGCAGCTCACCCTGCCGCTGTATCCGTTCATGTTCGTGGCGCCCGACGGAAGGGTCTTCAACGCCGGACCTGCCCAGATGTCGCGCTACCTGGACACCTCCGGCACCGGGACGTGGACCAACGTGGCGAACAACACCTTCGGGTACCGCGACTACGGCTCGGCGGTGATGTACGAGCCGGGCAAGGTGCTGCTCGCGGGCGGCGGCGGCGGCTCGGACACCGGTCCGCCCCCCTCCGCCACCGCGGAGGTGATCGACCTGAACGCCGCCACCCCGGCCTGGCGACGGGTCGCGTCGATGGAGACCGGCCGGCGTCAGCACAACGTCACGGTCCTGCCCGACGGCACGGTGCTGGCGACCGGCGGCAGCAACGCCCCCGGGTTCAACAACCAGGCCGGCGCCGTCCACACGGCGGAGCTGTGGGACCCGGCGACGGAGACCTGGACGACGCTGGCCAGCTCGACGCAGTACCGCGGCTACCACTCGACGGCCCTGCTGCTGCCCGACGGCCGCATCCTGTCCTCCGGCGGCGACGGCCACGCCAACGCCGAGGTCTTCTCGCCGCCGTACCTGTTCAAGGGGGCCCGGCCGACCGTTACCGCGGCGCCGACCGGCGTCGCCTACGGCCAGTCGTTCTCGGTCGAGACGCCGGACGCCGCCGGCATCGCCAAGGTCACGATAGTGCGGCTGTCGTCGGTGACGCACGCCTTCAACGAGAACCAGCGATTCAACTCGCTGAGCTTCACCCGGGTGGCGGGCGGCCTGAACGTCACCGCCCCGGCGAACGCCAACCTGGCCCCGCCGGGCGACTACATGATGTTCCTGATCAACGGCGACGGTGTGCCCTCGGTGGCGAAGTTCGTCCGCGTCGGCACCGCGGGCATTCCGACTGCCCCGAGCCACGTGACGGCGGTCGCGGCGTCCCCCACCCAGGTCGACCTGACGTGGCAGGACAACTCGGCCAATGAGACCGGCTTCCAGGTCGAGCGGCGCACGAGGAAGGCGGGGGCGTACAACGTGATTGCGACGGTAGGCCCCAACGTCACGATCTATCAGGACCCCGGCCGCAGCCCCGACACGCAGTACTTCTACCGAGTCCGCGCGATCAACGCGGCGGGGGCGTCGGCGTACTCCAACGAGGTGAGCGCGAAACCGCCGTCGGTCGTTAGCGCCCGCATCAACTTCAGCAACGCCGGCGGCGAGGCGTTCGCGGGCTACGTCAAGGACATCGGCCTGGCGTACAGCGACCGCGGCAACGGCTTCACCTACGGCTGGAACGTCGATAACACGGCCGGCGCCCGCGACCGCGACGCCGCCAATTCACCCGACGAGCGCTACGACAGCCTCAACCACCTCCAGCAGACGAGCAACCCCAACGCCTTCTGGGAGCTGGCGGTTCCGAGCGGGACCTACTCGGTGCGCCTGGTGTCGGGCGACCCCAGTAACTTCGACAGCATCTACCGGCTCCTCGTCGAGGGGGTGCTGGCGATCAACGCCACGCCGACCAGCGCGACCCGCTGGTTCGAGGGCGCGGTGACGGTGCTGGTCACGGACGGCCGGCTGACGATCAGCAACGCCCCGGGGGCCAGCAACAACAAGATCAACTTCATCGACGTGACGGCAATGTAGGGCCGCCGCTCCGGGGAGGCCCCGGGGGCGGTTCTCGTTACCGACCCCGGTCTCACGCGGTCGGGGTCAGACACTCGACCCCGTTCGATCTCCCGTTCCGTCCGGTGTTTTCTTGAGGCCCGGGTGCTGCCGGGTATACTGGCCCCGCGCTCCCACACCCTGCCACTTCGGGAGGTGGTGCCCATGAGAATCGCTCGCCTGCTCCTGTGCGCCCTGGGCTCGCTGGCCCTCTCAGCACGGGCCGACGGCCAGGCGCTCTACGCGGCCACTGCCTCCGGCGGCCCCGGGGAGTTGTTCATCCTCAACCCCGCCAACGGCGCCGTGGTCCAGGACGTCGGCCCCTTGAACGATGCCAACGGCGTCAACTACGGGATCACCGGCCTCGCGTTCCACCCGATCACCGGCGTGCTGTACGGCTCGGTGGCCAACAACAACCCCGCCACCCGGGCGCAGTTGGTCACCATCGACCCCGCCACCGCCCGGGTGACCGTGGTCGGCCCGTACAACGCCGGCAACCCCGGTACCACGCCCACCACTATGGCGGACCTCGCCTTCACGGCGTCGGGTAGCCTGTTCGGCGTCGGGTCGGTCGGCGGGCCGCAGCTCTACTCCATCAACACCGCCACCGGGCAGGCCACCGTCGTCGGTAGCTCGGGGCTGACGTCCACCGGCGGCGGCGGCCTGGCGGTGAGCCCGGCGGACGTCTTCTACGGCACGCCCACCTCGACCCGCTTCGGGACTTACAATTCGACGACCGGCGTGTACACGAACATCACCGATCCCGTCAAGCCGGCGGGCGGGGCCTACGCGGCCCTGGACTTCGACGGGAGCGGCGTCCTGTACGGGCTCAACAGCGGTGCGGGGGCCCCGCCGCCGACCCACCTGGTGACCTTCGACCCCGCCACAGGTGCGATTACCGACCTCGGCGCGTCGGTCAACTCCCTCGACGCCATCGCGTTCCGCCCCGTTCCCGAGCCTGGCGCGGTGCTGCTGGTGCTCGCGCCCGTCGTGGCGGGCTTGCTAATCCGCGCGCGTTGCAGGAGATAGGCGGCGACGGCCGGTCTGACCCGACAGCTTTAGAAACCCGCGCGTAGAGTCGATTCTTCGTTCACTTCTCCGCGATGCAATACAGCGCCTGTTCACCGCGCAGGAACAACTCGCGCCCGACGAGCGCCGCGGAAGCGCTGATGCGGTCGTCGAGGCGGTTGGTCGCCAGCAGCTCCGGCACTGCCTCATGACTCATCACCTGCGTCACCCCGTCGCGGCTGGTGACGTAGATGCGGCCGGCGGCGCCGACGGGCGAGGCGTAGACGTCGCGGATTTGCCCCAGGCGAAATGGCTCGCCTTGGTCTTTGCCCGTCTTGGCGTCGATGCGCACCATCACGCCCTGGTAATGCTGCAAGTTGTAGATCGTGTCACCATAGAGCAACGGTGAGGGGACATACGGTGTGCCGCGGCGGCGCGACCAAAGGACTTGACCCGTGCCGGTGATGTCGCCCTGGGCGCCGTCGAGGTTGATGGCGAGCATGGCTCGCGTGTCGTAGCTGCTGCCGGCGTAGACGACGCCGCTCGCCGCCACCGGCGAGGCCACGATGTTCGACGACAGCCCGCCGCATTCCCAGATCACCGAACCGTCGGCCAGATCGTAGCCGCGCAGGCGTTTGGTGCCGGGGACGATGACCTGAGCCTTGCCGGCATGTTCGACGACGATCGGCGTGGCCCAGGACGTATCTTCCGCGCGAGCCACGCGCCACCGCTGCTTTCCGGTGCGTTTATCGAGGGCGACGAGGAACGATTGGTCTTCGTGATCCCAATTGATAATCAGCGTGTCCCCGTGCAGGGCCGGGGAACTCCCTTCACCGTGCCCGTGCTTGCTGTGCATTTCGCCGAGGTCTTTTTTCCAAAGAAGCTTGCCGGTGGTGTCCAGGCAATAGAGGCCATGGGAACCGAAGAAGGCGAAGACGAGCGTGCCATCGGTGACGGGCGACGCGGAGGCGAAACTGGCGGTGAAATGGCCGGCTTCGTGCGGCGCGGCTTTGTGTACCGTCTGCTGCCAGAGGATCTTTCCTGTCTTGCGGCTGACGCTCAGCACCACGAACTCGTGGTTCCGGGTCATTTCAAAATTGTCGTGAGTGCCGGGGCGAACGAAGCGCGGCTTCAGTGGCTCGCCAAACGGAACCGCCGTGGTAAGGAAAATCTGCTCGCCCCACACGACGGGCGACGAATGCCCCTTGCCCGGCAGCACACTCTTCCAGCGGATGTTCTTGGTCTCGCTCCATTCGACGGGCGGCTGCGCGTCGGGTGCCACGCCGGTGCTGAGCGGGCCGCGCCACTGGGCCCACGTGTCCTTTGCCTGGACCTCGCCGCGATCCGACTCCTTTGGTCCGCCGGGGACACACATGGCCAACAGGACCGTTGCCAGGGCTGGCATAGCGATTCCCCCCTGAGCGAGGGCGACATGCTCGTCGCCCTCGATGGTCTTACGTCCCCGATGGCAAAAAGTTCTTCACACTGCGAGCGCCATGCCATGAGAGGTGTTTCGGTCCTTGACGACTCTGCAAGTATCCGGAGGCTGACCATAGGGAGCAGGGCCAACGCATCTAAATTGCCTTGAAAATCGCCTGTTTTGTCAGGGCTTGGCAAGCATCGCCTACGTTTTCCAGGCCGAAATCGACACCGGGGCATGAAAATCCTCGAAAGCCCAGCGATTTAGATGCGTTGGCCCTGCCATAGGGAGACAACCTGTTTGGCGCTTCGGTCCGGCACCCCGCGGGCGACGTGACCGACGCGCGCAGCGATAGACCATTTCGGGCAGCGATCGGATTCGATGTTTCACTGCTCGCAACTATCGCCTTCGGCGATGGTGGCATACCGGGGGCTGAGGAAGTGACGTCTCTAATACGTGGGCGACAACCTCCGTTGTCGGAGGGTAGTGCGTCAGTTTGGCATTTTCTGTGGTCCGGTCACTCCGTGACCGGACTCCACGAAGACCGGTCACGGAGTGACCGGACCACAAACTGACGCACTACCTGTCGGAGGGAGTTAGTATGCCGCCGGCGGGACCGCTCGGCCCGCGGTCTGGACTCACTGGGTCACGACCCGGAAGACCATGAACCCGAAGGTCACAAGTCGAACCGACCCACCCCCGACCCGCCGGCGGCAAACTAACTCCCTCCGACAGGTAG
>DATLIF010000225.1:0-3189 GCA_035539575.1 Fimbriiglobus sp.
GGACAGGCGCGGCGGGTGCGACCCCGGCACGCAGGCGTACCCGTCGAAGTCCGTCACGCCCTCGGCGCGGAGGAAGTCTTCATCCTACAATGTCTGGGCCGTCACCTCGGAAGGCTCCTTCCGGGCCAGGCGCAGCACGCAGTCAACCAGAATGTCCGGCTTGCGCCACATCGCCGGCGTGCCGAGGTGGTGGTTGATGCTGGCCTGGGACTCGATGATCGTGACCGGCCAGAGCGAGTTGACGGCCACGTTGTGCCGCCGCACCTCCTCCGCCAGCCCCAGGGTCAGCAGCGTCATCCCCAGCTTGCTGACGCCGTAGGCGACCCGCCCCGGCAGGATCGACGGGTCCAGCGGAGGGCTCATGTTGACGATGTGCCCCCCGCCCTGGCGGATCATGGCGGGCAGGACGGCCCGGCAGCAGAGGAACGCCGCCCGGACGTTGACACCCATGACCAGGTCGAACCGCTTCGGCGGCGTGTCGGCGATACCGGCCCAGTGCAGGGCGCCGGCGTTGTTGACCAGGAGGTCGATCCGCCCGAATCGCTCCAGCGCCCGGGCGGCCATGTTGTCGATCTGCTCGGCGTCCCGAACGTCCACCTTCACCGGGAGGGCCATGGCCCCCAGGGCCTCTACCTCGGCGGCGACGGTGAAGATGGAGCCGGGCAGCCTCTCCGTCGGCTCGGTGCTCTTCGCGGCGATGACGACGTGGCACCCGGCCCTTGCGAGGCCCAGGGCAATGGCGCGACCGATCCCCCGTGACGACCCAGTGACGATGGCGACTTGGCCCTGTAGCAGTGCCACGGCGACCTCCAGATCGGGCGAGCGCCTCCGCCGCCGTTCCGGTTGATGGTCAGTCTCTGCTCAGCTCGCCCCTGATTGTACACTCGCCGGCGCAGCCATTACTTCGCCCTTTGGCGGGAGGAATCCAGTCACCCCATGAACGCTCACTCACACCTCTTCCACTGGCAGCCAGCACACAGTCGCCAGAAGTCTAACAGACGTTATCAATCGACGGTCGGCGGGGGCCAAGGACCGCTCTACCATCGGCCGCCCCCTCGTATGCGACTGCGGAGGGTGATGGACGGACGAAAAAATGTAGCCCGGCGTCGTGCGTTTCGACGCCCCCGCGGCGATTCAGGAGTTGACGGATGCGACGTAGCCGCGAAGGCGCGACGAGAAGGTAACTCGACGGCCGGTCGCACCCCGGTCGCACCTCGCACCGTGACCACACACAGGGGGTTGCCGTGAGTGAGTTCATCTGGCTCGACGCCCAAACCGTGTCTTACGTGTCCAGTGGCGACACCACCCTGGAGTCGGAACTTCTCACCATGTATGTGGGTGGGTCTCGGTTCTTGATCGTTCCGAAGGTGCATGAAGAGTTGATGGTGGGCAACCCGTTCGACAAGCCACACGACAACAACACGGCGATAAAGCCGATCCCGCCCGAGCGGGCGGAGGCCCTGCGGAGTGCCATGCTCCGACTCAAGATCGAGGTGGACCGGGCCGGGACGGGGACCGACCGGCTTGGCGACAACCAGACCACCTGTGCGACGGCGCCCAACTGCGCGGTGGCGCCGCCCCCTCAGTTTGGCGATGGCAAAGACACCAAGCCCGGCCTGATCGACCAGGGGTGGCACGTGAAGGAGTCGAGGCAGCGGGTCAAGGGGGAGGACGGGAAGAAGCAGACCGTGATCACCACCAAGACCGTGTCCGTCACCAGCGAGGACGACGCGATCGTCATGGCCCAGATCGCCGCCTCGGCCCGGGCCCGAGGGGTGACCCGGCCGCGGGTGTTCTCGTGCGACGGCGGGGTCAAGACGAACGCCCCCAAGTTCGGCCTCACCCCGATCACCCGGACCTCAGTCCCGCCCCCGCGGCAGATCCCCGGCCGCGGGCCGATGGTCCCGCCGCTGGGGGGAAGAGGGAACCCCGGCCCTCTCGGGTCGCTGATCGGCGGAGCCCACACATACATCAGGGACGGGCTAGCGAAATACAGCCGGCAAAAGGCCTGCGGCCAGGCGCTCGAGGAGTACGAGCGGCGGAAGCCGGAGGTCGAGGAACTGCTGACCGGCAACCGGGGCTCGGGGGTCAGGGTGATGTTCTACTTCCAGGTGGCCCCGGGGGTGAATCCGGACTTCCCGGAGCGCTGGAAGTACGAGGGGATGACCATCGCCAGCAGTGACGCGGGCGTCCAGGGTGTACTGGCCAAGCCCCTCCCCCGCGGGGAGATCGACACGGTAGTGTTGACTATCCCCGCGCTGCCGAAGGAGGCCGGGCCGCCGCGGACGGCCGGTGTCCCGCTCACCGGCATGTGGGCGGTCAAGATCGGGGCATGGAACGGGTATTTCGAGTTCCGCGCCGGCGGTCCGGCGGCCTGGGCCGAGACCCCGATGAGCGTCCGTCACAACGGCCAGTGGCAGGAGGTGGACGAGTACATCTGCTGGCACTTCTTCGACGACCCGAAGGATCTGACCCGGTTGTTCACCGCCCGGCTCCCGGTCCAGCAGTCGATGGACGGGCAGATCCTGCCCGTCGGCCAGGGCTTCTTCACCATGACCAAACTGAGCTGAGCAGGCAGTCCCCCGGTATCGAGTCTCCGGCCGATAGGAGTCCGGCCGGGTGGACAGGTCCCGGAGCATCAAGGACATACCGGCACCCGGCGTGGACCACACTGCTGCTAGTGGCCCACCTCCTGCGGCACGGGGCGGAGGCGTCCGACGTGATGGCCCAGCGACACCTGCTCGGCCTCGTAGACCACCCCCATGCCGCCGCGGCCGACCTCCCGGAGCAGGCGGAAGTCGCCCACCCGGGTCACCGGCGGGGCGTCGGCGATCTCCACGGCCAGCTCGGGGCCGGCGTCGGCCTTGGCCCGCTCCAGCTCGACCAGGGCCGGGAACAGCTCGCGGAGGTCGTCGGCCAGCTCGGGGTGCCGGTCGCAGTACTCCTGCAGTGAGGGCCGCTCCCCGGCCCGGTGGCGGGCGGCGTACTCGTCGGCCAGCTGGTTCAGGAGCACGTCGCGGACTTCGCTCGGCTCGGCCATCGCGATCTCCCCCGGTGGGCGGCCTAGAGAGCAGAGAGCACGTCCTTGAGTCGCTTCAGGGCGCGGACGTACCGCTTGGCCGCGGCCGCCTCCTGGATCTCCAGGACGCGGGCGGCCTCGGCGTGGGTCAACTCCTCGAAGTGCCGCAG
>DATLIF010000226.1:0-5358 GCA_035539575.1 Fimbriiglobus sp.
GTGCGGTGGTGAGGTGGTGAGGTGGTGTCGGGGCAGGGCGTATGATACCAGACCCCGCATGGAACGGCCGAACCCCCCGGTGGGCGTTGCCCATCTAAGCCTGGTATTCACCACCCCACGACCTCACCACCCCGCCACCCAAATTGTCCCCCGCGACCGATCTTGCCGTCCTGTTCATCCGCTTCGCCGCCGAGGGGCGCGACGTGGCCTGGCTGGCCGACGAGTTCCTGCTCGTCGCCGGGCGGGCCACCCGCGTCCACGTCACCCGCGACCCGGACCGCGCCGCCGCCGGGCTGTACTGCCGGGTGGACGCCCCGGCCGGCTGCGGCGAGGCCGTCGTCCCCGACCAGCGGGCCTTCCGACCGCTACTGGCCCGGCTCGCCAGGGTGTACTCCACCGAGCGCGGCACCGACGTACTCCCCTACGGCGGGCGGCTGACGTTCGACCGCCACACCGCCGAAGGCCCGGTCCGGATCGACGTGGTCTTCGCCAACACACTCGACGCCCAGTACCTGACCCTGACCACACGGGCTGCGGGGTAGGGGGGTCAGGGTGCCAAGAGCGCCAAGAGCGCCAGTGCCACCCCCCTCCCGCCCGGATGGGCCGAACCCACGTCCGGATAACAGGATGAGACGATTTCGCCCGAGATTCTGACGGGCATTTTACCGTGGCCCGGTGGGAGGGGCGAGCCGCCCGCCTTGCCGGTTGACCCATCTACCCGGTATATTTCCACTCTTCGGCCCGCACCTGGACTGCCGGCTCTCGCGCGCTCGGCCGACGCGCGGCAAGGCCCGGCGAAGGTATCCGCACATGACTGATCCGGTAATCGACCTGCGCGCCCTGTTGGTGGAGCGCGAGGAATTTGAAGGTTCCATGGTCTCCAAGCTGCGCGAGGGGCTGGCCCAGGGCGGCCAGCAGGTGCGCAGCCTGCGCGAGATCAACGACACTCTGAACAAGCGGCTCGCCGCGGCCGCGGGGCCGCAGCAGAAGAAGCTGCACCTGAAACTCGGGGTGGTGCAGTTCTACCTCGGCCACGTCGGGGCGGCCGTCGAACACCTGCAACAGTCCGAAGGCCCGCTGGCGGCGTTCTTCCTCGGCCGGGCGCACGCGCTGCACGGCGAGTACGACGAGGCGCTCAAGGCGTTCGACAAGGCCGAGAAGTCCGGGTACGCCGCCCAGCAGGTCCAGCTCCAGCGGGCCGGCGTGCTCCGCCAGCAGGGCAGCCTCGGCGAGGCCAAGGCGATCCTGGCCAAGCTCAAGGACATGGCCGCGCACAACGCCGAGTTCCACTTCCAGGAGGGCGGCGTCGGCGAGGCCGAGGGCGACACGCCTCGCGCCGCCCGGTCCTACGAGCGGGCCGTCGAACTCGACCCGTCGCACACCGGGGCGTTGTTCCGGCTCGGGTTCCTCAACGACCTCTCCGGCAACGACCACGACGCGATCGGCTACTACGAGAAGTGCCTCAAGCACCCGCCGGTCGGTAAGGGCGTGCTGTACAACCTCGGCGTCCTTTACGAGGACAACGGGCAGTTCGACCGGGCGGCCGAGTGCTACCGCCGCTTGCAGAAATCCGACCCGCTGGACGAGCGGGCGCGGCTGTTCGCCAAGGACGCCGAGGCGTCCCTGACCATGTACTACTCGCCGGAAGACGAGCAGGTCAGCATGCAGTTCCGGCAGGTGATGGAGGTGCCCATCACCGACTTCGAGTTGAGCGTCCGCAGCCGCAACTGCCTGAAGCGGATGAACATCAAGTCGCTGGGCGACCTGACCCGCGTCACCGAGTCGCAGTTGCTGGCGAGCAAGAACTTCGGGGAGACCTCCCTCGAAGAAATAAGAGCCATCATGGGCCAGAAGGGCCTGCGGATCGGGCAGTCGCTGGAGCAGGGCCAGCAGTACGAGTTCCGCTACCGACCGCAGCCGAACCTCTCGCCGGAGGAGCAGGCCACCCTGAACAAGCCGGTCAGCGAGTTGAACCTGTCGGTCCGCGCCCGCAAGTGCATGAACCGGCTGAACATCACCACATTAGGCGAGTTGGTCATCCGCACCTCGGACGAGCTTCTGGAGGCGAAGAACTTCGGCATCACCTCGCTCAACGAGGTCAAGGAGAAGCTCACCCAGTACGGGCTGAAGCTGCGGGGCGACTGATTCAAGAACTAACCACAGAGGCACAGAGACACAGAGAAGAACAGAACGGAATGTTTTTAAGACCTGTTCTGTTCTTCTCTGTGTCTCTGTGCCTCTGTGGTTAAATCTTCTTTCATGGCGATCACGTTCCACGTCCGACACCGCAACGGCGCCGCTCGCGTCGGTTTGTTGACCACCCCGCACGGGGCGGTCGAGACGCCGATGTTCATGCCGGTCGGCACCCAGGCCACGGTCAAGGGGTTGACCCCCGACCAGCTCAGGGCAGCCGGCGCCCGGATCATCCTCGGCAACACCTATCACCTGACCCTGCGGCCCGGCGACGAACTCGTCCGCGACATGGGCGGCCTGCACCGGTTCATGGGCTGGGACGGCCCCATCCTGACCGACTCCGGCGGGTTCCAGGTCTTCAGCCTCGCCGAGCAGCGCAAGATCACCGACCAGGGGGCGCGGTTCCGCAGCCACATCGACGGGGCGCTGCTGGAACTGACCCCGGAGCGGGCCGTCGAGATCCAGCAGAACCTCGGCTCCGACATCGCGATGGTCCTTGACGAGTGCCCGCCCGGCGACTCCGCGCCGGAGGCGATGCGGGCCGCGGTCCGGCGGACGATCTTGTGGGCGGAGCGGTGCAAGGCGCACCACACGCGGGCCGACCAGGCGCTCTTGGCCATCGTCCAGGGCGGGACGGACCAGTCGCTACGGGCCGAGTGTGCGAAAGAGTTGGTGGCGATGGACTTCCCCGGCTACGCGCTGGGCGGGTTCAGCGTCGGCGAGGCGCCGGAGGCGATGCACGCGGCGCTGCCCGGCTGCGCGGCGCTGTTGCCCGAGGGAAAACCGCGGTATCTCATGGGCGTCGGCCGGCCGGAGGACCTGCTGGCCGGGGTGGCGGCCGGGATCGACCTGTTCGACTGCGTCATGCCGACCCGCTCGGGGCGTAACGCATTGGCGTTCACCGCCGACGGGCCGCTGCGGCTGCGGAACGCGAAGCACCGGCGAGATCCGGCCCCGCTGGAGTCCGGTTGCGACTGCTACACCTGTGCCCACTTCGGCCGGGCGTACCTGCACCACCTGTTCGCCGCCGACGAGATGCTCGGGCCGACGTTGTTGAGCCTGCACAACGTGGCGTACTACCTGCGGTTAATGAACGAGGCGCGGGCGGCGGTGTCGGAGGGGCGGTTCGCGGCATTCCGGGCGGAGTGCCTCGGTAGACTTGGCGAGCGGGGGGCGTAAGCCCCCTGTTGAACGCTTCCACAAGTCGAACGCTTCAACAGGGGGCTTACGCCCCCCGCTCGCCAACGCACTCGGTCGCCTTGCCCCGAGGCGGGGCTCGGCCTAGGATGAGCATTCCGTTTTTGCCGGATGCAACGGGCCGCTGGGCTTCGCCCCGCGGCTCGCTTTGATGGGCCTCCCGATGACCGCGTACACCCTGCTCGCCCAGGACCCCGCCACCCCGAAGCAGCAGCCCGCGGAGAACCCGCTGGGGATCCTCGGCAACCCGCTGCTGCTGATGGGTCTGATGGTGCTGTTCTTCTTCGTGGTCATGTGGCCAGCGCAGCGGCGGGCCAAGCGGGAACAGCAGCAGATGCTCGCCGGCATCAAGCCGGGCAGCCGGATCGTGACCACGGCCGGGATCGTCGGCAAGGTGGTCAAGGCGAAGGACGGCGAGGACGAGATCACGGTGCAGTCCGAAGACACGAAACTGCGGGTGCTGCGGTCGTCGGTGATGCGCGTGCTCGGCGACGAGCCAGCGGAGAGCAAGTAAGGATTACCCCAAGCCCACGGATGGCCTCCGCGGGCTTGTCACTGGAACGAAGGCGTGCCATGCGACGCAACTTCCTCCTCGGGCTGGCGGTCTGCCTGGTCCCGACCCTGATCGCGGGACTGTACGTCGGCCGCGGTTTCCTCAAGGAGACCAAGGAGCCGGGGACCGGGTTCCGCCGCGGGATCGACCTGGCGGGCGGGACGATCCTCGTCTACGAGGTGGACCTGGCGCGGACCGAGGCCCGCAAGCAGCGCAGCGGGCAGGCGGACCCGTCCCAGACGTCCGCCACGTCCGGGCTGTCGTCGGAGGACATCCGCCGGCTGGCCGAGAACCTGAAACGCCGCATCGACCCGGCCGACCTGCGCAACGTCATCGTGCGGCCGGTCGGCACGACCCGGGTGGAGATCATCCTGCCGTACACCGGGTCCACGACCGGGGGCAAGGCCGGGGCGACCGAGGACTTCGTGCAGGAGGTCAAGAACCTGGTCGGGCAGGTCGGGGTGCTGGAGTTCCGCATCCTGGCGAACCTGACCGACGACGCGGAGGCGATCCGCGACGCCCAGCGGCTCATCGACGAGGCCGCCACCGACCCGAAGGCGAAGGCCGACGCCGAGGAGCGGGCCCGGGCCGGGCTGCCGCCGCGGGCGCCGACCGGCGAGTACAAGGTGCTCGACCTGGACGGGGTAACGTACGAGTGGGTGGAACTGGGCAAGGAGGAGCGCGAGGCGCTGCACATCAACAACGCGTCGGAGACGGACCCGCGGGGGGCCGGGATGTGGCAAACGCTGGCGCAGTCCCGCGGCCGGACCTACACCTACCAGACCAGCGACGACAAGCAGGGCCGGCAGATCAGCTACCTGCTCTACAGCCGGGACTTCGTCAAGACCGCGCCGACCAAGGACGAGCGCGACCCCGAGAAGGGGATCGACAAGAAGGTCGAGTACTTCGTGCTCAGCCGCGTCTCGCCGCAGGACAGCATGAAGGTGGACCGCGAGGTCGGACTGACCGCGCGGGCCGAGACGGACCAGCGGACGCTGAACCCGGCGGTGGCGTTCGGGTTCAACGCCACCGGGGCGCAGCGGCTGAAGCGGATGACCGAGCGGAACCGGCCGACGACGACGCACCTGCGGAACATGGCGATCATCATGGACGACCGGGTGGTGTCCATGCCGTACCTGGGGGCGGTGCTGTCCGACGGTGGGCAGATCTCCGGCCCCGGGTTCGACCAGGGGGCGGTCAACCGGCTGGTGTACATCCTGCGGTCCGGGGCGCTCAACGCGGAGCTGAAGCCGGATCCGGTCAGCGAGAACACCGTCGGGCCGACGCTGGGCCAGGACACGATCCGCAAGGGGCTGATGGCCGTCGCTCTGTCGTTCGGGGCGGTGATGCTGTTCATGGTGATCTACTACCGGTTCGCCGGGCTGGTCGCCTGCATCGCGCTGTTCATCAACCTG
>DATLIF010000227.1:0-15322 GCA_035539575.1 Fimbriiglobus sp.
GTGATCGAGCGACCGGCCGGTCCGGTCGCGGCGATCGAGATTCTGGAAGCCGGCCGGCCGGACGACGCCAACCCGCTGCCCGGCGCCGGGGAGAGCGGCCCAGGCCGGGTTCCCGAGGACGCCCGGCCGGGGTCGGGATCGGCGTCGCCGCTGGGTCGGCTCGCCGCGGGGGCGCAACTGGGGGCCGGCCGGTTCCTCGCCTGGATCGCCCGCACAGCCCGGGCGCCAGGGCTGGCGAGGTTCGGGGCGGACCTCGCTCGCCGGGCGATGGAGCGGGTCCCGCGGCTGACCGAAAAGGTACTCGGGGCGCAGGAGGCGGCGCTCCGGGAGGTTCTTCGTCAACTCCAGTCCGGGGACGTGGAGAAGGCGCTGCGGCGGGCGCCGGTGGCCGTGCCCGACCCGTCCGTCCCGTCCCGGATCGGTAGCGGGGCCGACCTCGGCACCCGCGACCCCCGATACTCGCTGCGCGACCTGATCGGCTTCGGCGGCGGGCCGGGGGTGGCCTGGCTCGGCGGCGGGGACGTCTGGGCACGGCTGGCCGACGCGTATCGCCGGCTGGCCCGGGAGGCGGTCGATCGCGGCGACTACCATCGGGCGGCGTACCTGCACGGGGTCCTGCTCCGGGACCTCCGAAGCGCGGCCAACGTGCTCATGGCCGGCGGGTTCTACCGGGACGCGGCGATCCTGTTCCGGGACAGGCTCCGGGACGAAGCGGCCGCGGCGGCGGCGTTCGAGAAGGCCGGGGACTACGACGAGGCGGTCCGGCTGTACGAACGGCTCGGCTGGTACGAGCCGGCCGGCGACCTCCTCCGCCGCATCGGGGACGAGGACCGGGCGGCGGACTACTTCCAGCGCGCCGCCGTCGCCCTTCACGAGCGGGGCCGACCCCTGGCGGCCGGGGACTTGATCCGCAGCAAGCTCGGAGACACCGAGGCGGCGACCGGGTATTACCACCTGGGCTGGGTGGCGGACGGTCCCGAATCGATGTCGTGTGGTGAGCGGTTACTGGATCAGTACCTCCTCAGGGAGTCGTGGGCAGACGTGGACCGGCTGGTTGCCGCCGCCGAGCTACGGTTCACCCCGCCGCGGGCGCGGGACGCCGGGCGGTTCTTCAACTACCTGCTCGCTCTTGGCCCGGACTTCCTGCCGGCGGACCGGCGGGACGACCTGGCCGACCGGGCCCGGCTTCTGTTCGCATCCCACCTGCGCGCGCTGTCCTACAACCCGAAACTGGTCGAACAGACGGCAAGCGACCTGTACGGCGGCGCGGCCCCGTGGCCGGCCCCGGTGGTCCGCGACGCCGTGTTCGCGGCCCGTCGCGCGGTTCGCCCGCTGCACTCTTCGCCAGGTCACGAGCCGCCGGTCCGGCTCGCCGACGGGGTGGTGACGGCAGCCGTGGTCGCCCGCGACACCGGCGACATCGTGATTGCGACGACCAACGCAGTCGTCTGTTGGCGGGTCGGTTCGGGGCTGATCCTGCCAATCTTAACGGTGGGGTCTCGAACGATTCTCGGCCTCTCGACCCATCCGGCCGGGAGCGTGGTCTACGTCCTGTATGCGGACGGAGCGGATACCTTCCTCCGGTGCTTCACCTCGACCGGCCCCGGCCCGTTCGAATCGACGAGCCGGGCCGCGATTCCGGTCCCCGTAGACGGCCGAGACAGTCTGTACATCCAGCCGTCGGCGGGGACTTTGAGCGGCGATCTGGTAGTGACGCTGGCCACCCCGTCCGGGCGTACCAGCTACCGGACCCAGCACCTGTTGGAAGAGTCGCCGCGGGAGTTCCTGCCCGAGGGCCAGGGTACGACTCACCTCCTGGCCCGGGCGATGGCATGCGCCTGGGACTGGGATGGCCGGTTCATTCAATGTCTACCGCTCGGGGGAGGGTTCAATGCCTCCGGCCGCTGGGTGGCGACCTGGACCCCGGCCGTCCCCCCTGACAGCCCGTCGGCGACCGCGCCCGTGGACTGGATCGCGCCTGCCTACAGTGTCCTGGAAGTCGCCGGCATGGACGCCGAGGGAAACCTGTACTGGTCCGAGTTCGACGGCCGGGACTCCGAGGCCGGTCTCTCCCGGACGGCCACCGTCGCCCGCGCCGACGGGTTCCTGGCCGCCTGCCTGGTCGCCTCGGGAACAGTCGTAGCAGCGACTAGGCGCAACGAGGTCTTCCGGTTTCGGGTGTCCGGGACGGAACTCCAGCGCGTGTCCGGTCCGGTCGTGGTGTCGATCCCGTCGCGGGTGGTGTTCCTGGCTCCGCAGCCTGATGCGAGCAGAGTCGTGGCGATCACCGAGGACGGGAGCGCGGTGGTGATCCCCGGACTGTGAGCACCACCTGTCACTCCGACTTGCAACCCGGTCGCGGTCAGCTTCGTCGCCAGGTGGCCACCATCTACCCCGTTCCAGCTCGCTACTATCGTTTACATTGGGGTCTAGCGAGCCACCGACGCCAGTCGGCGGGTGTCGGGTCGCACCACCTGCCGACTGGTGTCGGCGGCTCGCCACGCCGGGATGAAAACAACACTGATCTGGACCGGCAGGACGCCGGTCCCACCCGAACGCTTTCCGGAAAAGGCCGCGGCCCGGGGCATCCGTTCGGACGCCCCGGGCCGCGGGTCGAAGTCGGTAGAACCTACCGACACGAGCCGCCGCTTCACCCGCCGCCGATGAAGCTGCGGAAGTTCTGGAGCGGGCTGAACGCCGGCTGCGGCTGGTAGACCGGCTGCTGGTAGACCGGCTGTTGGTAGGCGACCGGGGCCGGCTGGGTCACGGTCTGGGCGACCGGCTGGACCCCGCTGTGGAACTCGGTCTGGGCCACCTGGCCGGCGTTGACGTACCGGGTCAGGTAGTTCGTCAGGTCGGTCCGGGAGACCGTCCCCTCGTGCCGCAAGGCCTGAACGCCCCCGGTCTTGTCGCTGATGATTAGCCCTTCGCGGATCTGAAACGCCCCGGCCAGGGCCTGGCCGCGGTCCGTCTCCGTGTTCACGTAAAGGCAGACGTAGCTGTTTCGGAGCACCCGGGTCGCGTCGGACCCGATGCCCCCTTCGTTGATGAGCCGGGCGTGGCCGGCGTCGCCGCGGGCGATGAACACCGCGACTGGCTTTTGCTGCTGTGTTGCCTGGGCGAGGGCCTTCCGGTAGTCAGATTGCCACGTTGGCTCTTTGGCCAGCGAGCCCGACGCCAGTAGGCCGGCGACTGCGGCCGTCGCCAGTGAGGTGGAAAACATCTACGGTGTGCCTCCTTGATTTCCCCTCAGGGGCTCCCATACCATCCGGCCGGTACGGGAAAGACCCCTTTTTAGACCATTCCGACAAGCTGTCAACGAAAATAGCCCGCGGAACCGCGCCATGCGGCGCAAACAGGAAAAATGTAGACTCCATGAGAGGTGTAAATTCAACAAAAGCTGCGCAGAATCGAGATGTGCTCGATGTGTTAACTGGGGAAGGATAAGGGGTTGGGGAAAGGGGAAAGTTGGTGCCTGTCCTGACGGGTCGCCGTTCAAACTGTCAACTCGACCCGGTCGCCGGTGCGGCCGGAGTAGCGTCTGCGGATGGGTTCGACGTGTTCATTCAGAAATTCGTCCACCTGTTCCGGGGACCGACCAACAAACTGTCCGGGATGGGTGGACGAGGCAAAATCCACTTTCTTGAAGGTCGGCTCCTCTTTCAGCCGGTCGAACAGTTCGGTCGCTGGGCCGGTCCCTTCCTTGATCCGCGCGGTGACGGCGTGGCTGTGCCGGCGGATGACCTCGTGAGCCTCCTGCCGGTCGGCGCCGGCGGCAACCGCGGCCATGATGAGGTTTTCCGTCGCCATGTAGGGCAGGTACTCGCGGACGGCCCGGGCGATCACCGGGCGGTTCACGACCAGGCCCGGGGCGACGTTCCGGCCGATCCGCAGAATCGAGTCGGCGGCCAGGAACGCTTGCGGGATGTAGAGTCGGCGGGCGGCGCTGTCGTCCAGGGTCCGTTCGAACCACTGTGTCGCGGCGGTCTGGGCGGCCATCGCCGGCAGGCCCATGAGAAACCGGGCCAGCGAGCACATGCGTTCCGCCCGCATCGGGTTGCGCTTGTACGCCATCGCCGATGAGCCGATTTGATCCGCCTCGAATGGCTCGTCGATCTCCTGCCGGTGGGCCAGTAGCCGCAAGTCGTTGCCCCACTTATGGGCCGATTGCGCCAGGCCGCTCAGCGCATCCAGCACCTGCGTATCGACCTTGCGCGTGTAGGTCTGGCCCGTGACGGGAAAGACCTGCTCGAAGCCCATCTTCTTCGCCACGAGCCGGTCCAGTTGCCGGACCTTCTCGTGGTCGCCGCGGAAGAGGGCGAGGAAGCTCGCCTGGGTGCCGGTCGTTCCCTTCGCCCCGCGGAAGGGCATCTCGTCGCGGCGCCGCTCCAGTTCCCGCAGGTCCAGCACGAGGTCATAAAGCCAAAGCACCGCTCGCTTACCGACGGTGGTGAGCTGCGCCGGCTGGAAGTGCGTGAAGCCCAGGGTCGGCTCGTTTTTCCAGGTCGTCGCGAAGGTGGCCAGGGCATCGATGAGCGCGGCCAGAGAGCCGCATAGCGAGTCGAGCGACTCCCGCATCAGGATCAGATCGGCGTTGTCCGTGACGTAGCAGGACGTTGCGCCGAGGTGGACGACCTCCCGGGCTATTGGTGCCACGTCGCCCAGCGTGTGGACGTGGGCCATCACGTCGTGCCGCAGCCGCCGCTCGTGCTCAGCGGCCCGCGCCAGGTCCACGTCGTCGAGGTGGGCGCGGAGTTCGGCGAGGTGTTCTGGCCGGACGCGGGGAGACGTGCCGTCATCCGCGGTCAGCCCGAGTTCCGCTTGCGCCTCGGCCAGCGCCAGCCACAACCGACGCCAGGTGCGAAACTTCCGCAGCGGACCCCAGCGCTCGGCCATTTCGCGGCCGGCGTACCGGGCGATCAGTGGGTTGTCGTAGACCAGGTTTGCTTCGGCGGTCATGTCGGCGGGCAGACGGCGGAACTTAAGGCGACCTGGCTGGCGGCTGGCGTGGGCAAGCCAGTAACGCATCACCGGCCGGCCCACGTCGGCCGTTCGCCAGAACCAGCGCAACGCGCGTGTTGTTGTAGGGTTTTTCGACCCCGGCGTCCGTCGGGACCGGAGCCTGCGGCCTCCGCGGACAGATAGATACGGACGACAGGACGTCGGTCGGCGTCGCCGGCCGCGGGTCGCATGGAGGTTGACCAATGAAGAAGTCTTGGCTCGCGCGGCTGGCCGGGGTGGCGGCCGTCGTGGTGATCTGGGCCGGGTCGGGTACGGCAGCCGAGCCGCCGCTGCCGCGGTACTCGTATTACCCGTACTACTACTTCCCGCACAGCTACTGGCCGTCGCTGAGCCCGCAGTACCCGGAGCCGAAGGGCAGCCCGTACGTGCGCCCGCCGGCGTACATGGCCTACCCGCCGTTCAAGGAGCCGGGCTGGCGGTACGAGTTGTGGAGCCCGATGAAGTGGTACAAGGGCAGCCACTTCTGGCTCGACCAGTTCTAGGCTGAGTGAAGTTCGGGTTGCTCACAGCCCACTCGCCGAAACGGGTGGGCTGTCTGCGTTGCGCCCGCTACCAGCCTGAGGGCGTCGGGAAGGACTGGAGATCGAGCACGACTTCGGGCGCCGGCGTATCGAGGTACACAAGGATGCCGTACAGGGAATGCGCGAGTGCGACCGGCCAGAGCCGGCGGGTGGCCAGGAACCCGAGGGCCATCAGCGCCCCGAACACGACCGCCCCAACTGCGCCAGTGAACCCCTGATACAGGTGGCAGCTGCCGAACGCGATCGAACTGACGACCACGGCCCACCCCGGCGATTGGAGGATCCGCTCCAGCCGGGTGAGCAGATACCCTCGGAACACCAACTCCTCGGCGAACCCAATCGCAACGGCGGACGCGCTCGCGATTACCCAGCTCAGTGGCCCGACGGGTCGCATCGGAAATCCACGGTGGTAGTACCAGGATTCGGGGCGGGCGCCCTCGGTCAATAGGCTGAGGAGGAAGATGTACGACCCCCACGCGGCGCCGGTGAGGAGGAGGCCCAGCCCGAGGTCGGCCGCCCATCGCGGTCGTGTCAGGCCGATCGCCTCCGACGCGAGTCCGCCGCGCCACACCAGGACGGCGACCAGCGCCACATCGGCCGCGGCGACCGCCAAGAAATATAGGTGTTCCAGGTACGACGGGCGGATGAGGCCGGCCAACTCGTAGCTCATACCGCTCGTCAAGGCGGGCAGCACGACGATCACACAGACCGCCCAAACCCCGAGGAGTTCGAGGTCCGACGGCTGCTCTCCGAGATTAGCGGTAGGTGCTGAGGCTGCGACCGGAGCGGGCGGATCTTCGGCCGGTGGGTCGATCGGGTCGGACATGGGCGATGGCCCCAGGTGTTCGGCCGCCCCATTCGTCCTAGTGGCTGTGGGCGTGGACGCGCTTGAAGTGCTCGGCCACTCGTTCCATCGCGACGTGCCAGCCGCAGTCGTCGCACGCCGGGACGCTCGGGTAGCACTTGCCGCAGTACAGCGGGCCGCCGTGCAGGAACTGCTCCAGTCGCTTGCGGTCCGACGGGGCGGCGGCGTCGGCGGTCAGCGGCACCTCGACGGCGGACTTGCACTTCTCGCACGGCCGGGTGTTCCGGTCCGCGATCACCGGCTTGTAGTGGTCGTGGATGCCCCTCGGCACCACCCCGGACCCGCTACACAAGGGGCAGGTCATCCCGAACTGGGCCAGGATCGCCTTGCGGATGAAGTCGCTCTTGTTCGGCAGGTTGTTCAGGAACTGGGCCAGCTCCTCCTCGACCTTGAACGCGACGATCTCGGACTTGGTGGTCTTGCTGGCGGACTTGCGGGCCATGGCCGGTATACCGTTAGGTCGTGGAGATACCGAATCATACGGCGTTCGACCGGCCCGCGGCAAGCGCCCCCGCGTCGGCCGGCCCGGAAACGAGCCGGCCCGGCCGGGAGAACCGGCCGGGCCGCACGTACTGAGACGTGGTCGGATTACTCGGCCTTCTTCTTCCCCTTGCCGGCGCGGAAGGTCAGCGACTTCAGCTTTTTCCCATCGGCCTCGACGTCGAACTTCTGCTTGCTCCCTTCCTTGATCTTCTCCAGCCGCTCGACCCCCTTCTCGTTGGACATCTCCTTCTCGTTCCCGTCCTTGTCCTTGGTCTTGAACGTGACCTTTTCGGAGATCTTGTAGGTCGTCTCTTTCTCGTCCTTGTCCTTGACGGTCAGCTCCTTGGTCTCCTTGTCGTACTTCACGAAGCTGACCTCGGCGGCGAGGACCAGACCGACGGTGAAGAACAGGGCCACGCCCGCGAGCACGAACTTTCGCATGGGGTCTCTCCTAATGCAGCGATGACATCCGTTGCCGCCAGGGCACACACTGCCAGGCGGACGGGTACGGACCGTTGGGGACGGCCGCGATAGTTGACGGCCGGTTGGAGCCTCGGTCAACGAAAAAACCGTGAGTTCCGTCGGGCCGGCGCTCCGATACCCGGCCTTCGGGCGGTATTATCAACACCCGGCGGGCGGCGACGTTCCGCCCGCTCCGGAGGTTTTCCCCGATGCTAGCTGTCACACCCCGCCGCGCCCAAACCCGCCGGCCGATTTGGGCTGCCCTTCTGCTGGCCGCGGGGCTTATCGGCTTCGCCCACGCCCAGGAGCCGGCCAGACCGGCCGCGCCCCCCGGCGAGGAGGAGGAGGTCACGCCAGCGAAGCCGGCCAAGCGCATCCCGGTGGAGGAGCCGCCGACCCAGAAGGAGCCGGACAAGGCGAAGCCCCCGGCCGCCGGCGAGACCCCGCCGGAGCAGGAGGAGGGGGGCGACAAGGGCGTCTACGTCGCCAAGCTCGACGACGTCGCCCGTGCCGCGGCCGCGGCCGCCGACCCTGCGGTCAAGCAGTACCTGGCCGGCCTGGGCTTCGCCTATGACGTACTCGGCGACTCCCGGTTCAAGTCGCAGCGGATCACCCCGGTGCCGCTGTTGTGGGGCAAGGACCGGTTCCCGGACGAGTTCGGCTACGCCCCGCTCGACGCGGACAACAACGTCGGCGAGGTCAAGTCGGTCCGGCGGCAACTGGTCCGCGACATCCAGCCGTTCGAGCGGATCGCGCTGGAGAAGACCGCCGCGTTCCTGAAGCCCGCGACCGAGACCGGCGGCCCGAAGCCGGCCGAGAAGCTCGCCGCCGCCGAGCGCGTCCTGACCGCGGTGATGTTCTTCCACGACTCGGCCCGGGACCAGAACCGCCGCCGCGGCAAGAACTGGGACGAGGTCAAGACCGAGGTCTACGACCGGCTCACAGCCGTCCGGGTGGACCGGGTCAAGCAGGCCGCCGCCGACAAGGACTTCGTCCGGCTGAAGGAACTCTCCGCGCGGCTGACCGCGCTGTACAAGGGCAACCCGAAGGTGCTGGAGCCGGTCTTCGCGGCCCGGCTGGCCGAGGCCGAGGAGTTGGTCAAGTCCGAGAAGGTGACGGACCTGGAAAAGGGGGCCGTGCTCCTGAGCGAGTACGAGTCCCGGTTCCCGAACACCGGCAACGAGGCGGCGAAGCGCGTCCGGGCGGCGCTGGCGACCCGGGCGTCGGCCTTCCTGAAGGAGGCCGAGCGGCTGAGGGGGACCGACAAGACCCAGGCCCGCAACCTGCTCCAGACGGTCCGGGCGATCAACCCGGACGACCCGACCCTGCGGCAGATGCAGAAGGAGATCCGGGAGGGGTACGCGGTGCTGGTGGTCGGCGCCCGCCGGCTGCCGGAGTTGATGTCGCCGGCGCTGGCCCGGTTCGATAGCGAGCACCAGGCGTGCGAGCTGATGTTCGAGGGGCTCTTCGAGGCAGTCCCGGACGAGTTCGCCGGGGTGCGGTTCCGGCCGTCGCTGGCCGCCGAGTGGCCGGGCATCGGCGCCGGCGTGCGCGACGTGCAACTGGTCCGCAACGCGGAGTGGGCTGGCCCGGGGGGCGGGGTGTTCGACGCGACCTCCGTGGCCGACACGCTCAACATGCTGCGATTGAAGCCCGGGAGCTGGGCCGCGGATTATGTCTCGTGGCTGGACGAGCCGGGGTTCGACCCGTCCGACCCGGGCCGGATCAAGCTCCGGTTCAAGGTCGGCCACCCGGACCCGCGGCAGTTGCTTACCCTCAAGCTCCAGCCGGCCCGGCAACTGCTGGAGAAGAACAAGCAGATCGACGACGCGGAGTTCGCCCGGAAGCCGTTCGGGACCGGGCCGTTCAAGCTGCACCCGGATTACCGACCGCCGAAGCCCGGCGAGCAGCAGCGGGAGGTGGTGTTCGTCTCGAACCCGGCATACGCGCGCCGGCCGGGACGGATGGCGCAGCCGGCGATTCAAGAGATTCACTTCGCCGACGTGACGCAGTACCCGGACCTGGCGGCGGAGTTCCGCGGTGATCGACTCCACGTCCTGACCGACGTGCCGACGCCGGAGTTGGCGAAGTACACCGCCGACGGCAACCTCGGCGGCAAGGTGCGGGTGGTGACCGCGGCGCAGAACCGCCGGGTCCACTTGTTGGCGATCAACCAGCGCCGGCCGGCGTTGCAGAGCGTGGACGTGCGCAAGGCGATCTCCGGGGCGATCGACCGGCAGCGGGTGCTCAACGAGGTCTATCGGGGCGGCAAGGCGGACGCCCACAAGGCGATGACCGGGCCGTTCCCGCCGGAATCGTGGGCGACGCCGCGGGGGATCGGCCCGGCCGGGCTGTACGACCGCAACGTCGCCCAGGCGCGGTTCCGCAAGTACTTCGAGAACCCCAACGCGGCCGCCGCCCTGTCGCTTCTGTTCCCGAACGACGACCCGTATGCGAAGGGGGCGTGCGATCGGATCAAGAACATGGTCGAGTCCGCGACCGCGGCCGACGACCGCAAGATCACGATCAACCTGGAGCCGGTCTCGCCGCGCGAACTGATCCGGCGGGTGGAGGAGGAGCAGCGCTACGACCTGGCGTACCTGCACCACGACTACCGGGACGACTGGTATCAGCTGGGGCTGGGCAGCTTCCTCGACCCGGCCGCGGCCGGCCCCGGCGGGCGGAACTATCTCGGCTACCTGGCGAAGGGGACCAACCCGACGGAAGCGGACAGCCAGTTCGGCGCGCTGCTGGCCGAGATTCGGCTGCACCGCGACCCGGGCAAGTTGCTCGATCTCACCCACAAGGCGCACAAGCAGTTCAACGATCAGATGCCGTTCGTGCCGCTGTGGCAGCTCGACCGGAACACGGTCATCGCCACCAGCGTGAAGGTGTACCTGGACGGGCAGGTGGAGGAGGCGAATCCGCGGCTGCTCAACCCGACGATGCTGTTCAGCTCGGTTGGCCGGTGGCGGGTGGAGTGAGCGGTGAGCGGTGAGCTATGAGCGGTGAGCCAGACGAGATCACAGGTTGTTCTTGTCTGGCTCACCGCTCACCGCTCAAGGCTTCTTGACGTTGATCGACCGCAGCGCGTTCTGGGCGGCGCGGCCGAGCCGGTTCTTCTTTTCCTTGTTGGACTGGGCGATCTCCCGCAGATCCTTGGTGGCGGACTTCGCGCCGGGGCCCATCGAGCCCAGGCCCTGGATCGCGGCCAGCTTGACGGTCTCCTCCTTGTCCTCCCTGGCCAGCTTCAGGAGCGGCGGCACCGCGTCCTTGGGGTCGGGGTCGATCATGCCGTAGGCTCGGGCCGCGGCTGCCCGCACCTTCGCGTCCTTGTCGGCGAGCGCCTTGACCATGAGCGGGGCGGCGTCGGCCACCAGGGACTTCTGAAACTGGCCGATCTTGCCCAACTCGGTCAGGGCGGTGGCCCGCACGGTTGTGTCCTTGCTGGTCTTCAGGTCCTGGGTGTACTTCTGCGCGTCCTTGACCTTGTCGGCGGCGGCCAGGTCCGCAGAGGCGGCCAGCACGGTCATCGCGACGGCCAGCCAGCAGACGGCGGACAGCTTTTCCAGTCGGCGGGTGGACATGGTGTACTCCGGCGGGTGGCGGTGTCTCGGGCAGTGTACCTGTCGGTTGGACGCGGGGTGGGTTTTTTCCGTTCCCGACCCGGATGCAACATGGTTGAATGACCGGACCCGCCGGCCGCCCACCCCACCTGCCCGGAGCCTCCGCCGTGCCGTCCCGCCTGCTCCTTGTCTGCGCCGCCTCCTGTCTCCTGTCTCCTGTCTCCTTCTCCGCCGACTGGCCCGGCTGGCGCGGGCCGCAGGGCGACGGCAGCACCGCAGAGACGGCTTTCCCGCTCAAGTGGTCGGCGACCGAGAACGTGAAGTGGAAGGCGGCCCTTCCCGGCACCGGCCACTCGTCGCCGGTCGTCTCCAACGGCAAGGTGTTCGTCACCACCTGTATCGAGGCCGAACAGAAGCGGGTGCTGCTGTGCCTGGACCGGGCCGACGGCCGGGTGCTCTGGGAGCGGGTCGTTCTGGTCGCCCCGCTGGAGAAGAAGCACAAGCTCAACAGCCACGCCTCGTCCACCGCGGCGGCCGACGGCGAACGGGTGTACGTCACCTTCTGCGACCGGCCGCGGATGAGGGTCTACTGCTACGACTTCGCCGGCAACAAGCTGTGGGAGCAGTCGCCTGGCGAGTTCCACTCCACCCACGGGTTCTGCAGCTCGCCGGTGCTGTACAAGGATCGGGTGATCGTCAACGGCGACCAGGACGCGGATGCGTACATCGTCGCCCTCGACAAGAAGACCGGCGAGGAGCGCTGGCGGATCGACCGGCCGAACAAGCTGCGGTCGTACTGCCCGCCGGTGATCGGCGAGGTGAACGGCAAGCCGCAGATGGTCCTCACCGGGTCGAAGTGCGTGGCGAGCTACGACCCGGACACCGGCAAGCAACTCTGGATCGTGAACGGTCCGACCGAGCAGTTCGTTTCCAGCGTGGTGTTCCATCGTGGGCTGGTGTTCCTGACCGCGGGCTACCCGGAGCGTTGGGTCATGGCCATCGACCCGACCGGCACGGGTAACGTGACGAAGACGCACGTCCGCTGGTCGAAGCGGAACGACGGCGGCTACGTCCCGTCGCCGGTGGCGCACGACGGACACTTCTACCTCGTGACCGACGAGGGGGTGGGAAGCTGCTGGAACGCCGCGACCGGCCGGCGGGTCTGGTCGGAGCGGCTGGGCGGGCACCACAGCGGGTCCGGGGTGGTGGCCGGCGGGCACGTCTACTTCACGGACGACGACGGGGTGACGTTCGTCCTGAAGGCGTCGCCGGAGTTCGAGTTGGTCAGCCGCAACCCGATCGGCGAGCACTGCTACTCGTCGCCGGCGTTCTCCGACGGGGAGATCTTCCTCCGCGGGGAGCGGCACCTGTTCTGCATCAAGTAGGTGGTGGGGTGGTGAGGCGGTGAGGTGGTGAAGAGGCATTGTCTTCCACTACCTCACCACCCCGCCACCTCACCACCCGTTCAAGGGCGCCGTATCATTTCCGGGTCCGGCTCCCCGCGGAGGACCCGCATGTCCGTGGCCCAGAAGTTTGCCGAGATCACCAAGACGCGGGAGCCGCTCGCCCCGTACACCCACCTGCGGATCGGCGGCCCGGCGGACTTCCTCGTCCAGCCGCGCACCGTGGACGAGCTGCGCGCCGTGCTCAAGTATTGCGCTGCCGCGGACGTGTCGGTGCGGATGCTCGGCGGTGGCAACAACCTGCTGGTCCGCGATGACCCGGTTCCCGGCGTCGTGGTCCGGCTGGCCGGGCCGGCGTTCACCGGGGTGGAGACGACCGGCAAGACCGTCCGCGCCGCCGGCGGCGGGCCGCTGTTCGACCTGATCGCGCACGCCGTCCAGGCGGGTCTCAGCGGTCTGGAGACACTGGTCGGCATCCGCGGCACGGTCGGCGGCAGCGTCCGGTGCAACGTCGGCGACCGGTCCGGGGAGATCGCGGCGTCCGTCCGCCGGGTCGCGGTGCTGGCCGACGACGGGACCGAGCAGGTCCGCGGCCGCGACGAACTGGGCTTCGGCGAACACTCCAGCGACCTGGCGGAGCCGGTTATCCTTTGGGTCGAGTTCGGGCTGGAGCCGGACGCCCCCGACGCGATCCTCAAGCGGATGCGGCGGGCGTGGGTCGCCCGCAAGGGGTCCGAGCCGCTGAGCTTCCAGGCGGCGGTGCGGATGTTCCGTGACCCGCCCGGGGCGACTGCCGCGGCCCTCATCGACCGGGCCGGGCTGGCGAAGACCCGCGTCGGCGGCGCCGAGGTCAGCGACCGCAACGGCAACTACGCCGTCGCTCATCCCGGGACGACCGCCCGGGACGTGCTGCGGCTGATCGAGCTGGTCCGCACCCGCGTGGTGGAGTCCACCGGCGTCTCCCTTCGGCAGGAGCTGCATGTCTGGTAGAGCGCAAAACGCAAAACGCAAAACGCAAAAGGAGAAGGCCGGGTCCGGCCGGGCGACGCTGGTCGGGATCGCGGTCAAGGGCCTGCTTGCGCTGGCGCTGGTCGGCGGGGTGGTGTATGCGGTGGCGGTACTCGGCGGCATGGCCGGGGAGCGGGTGGCCGGCCGGGACCGATACGCAGTGCGGGTGGCGGACATCGCCTGTGACACCCCGCCGGGCAAGGACCGGACGGCGTTCCTGACCGAGGTCCGGTACCTGGCGAACCTGCCCGAGGCGGTGCAGGCGGTGGACCCGAAGTTGCCCGAACAACTGACTGCGGCGTTTGCGCGGCACCCGTGGGTTGCCGAGGTCGTTGGGGTGACGGTCGCGCCGGACGCGACGGTGCGGGTGGGCCTGCGGTTCCGCATCCCGGTGCTGGCCGTCCGGGTGTTCGGCGACTCCGACGTGCGGGCGGTGGACCGGGCCGGGGTGCTGCTGCCACCCGGGGCGACGGGGCCGATGACCGAACTGGCCAACATGGTCCCTGCGCCGAAGCGGCCGGCCGGCGAGGTGTGGGACGACCCGACCGTGAAGCGGGCCGCCGAGCTGGCCGCGGAACACAGGCCGCGACGCATCGAGAAGACCCTCCGCGAGTGGCGGCTGACGATGGATACCGGCAAGGTGCTGCTGGTGAGCTGGTGACGTGTCCGGCGAACGCCAAGCGCCTGGTGAGCCGGGAGCGTTAGCGACCGGAGGGCGCCAAGATGTCTAGTACGAACCCCGACCACGTCTCGAACTCCTCGCGCTCGGCCCACAGCCGTTCGAGCGGCGCGAACCCGGCCCCGGCCAGCGCGTCCTCTCGCGGCGACACGTCCGGCGAGTCCAGGTCGAAGAGGTGAATCACCCCCAGGTGGACGCGGCCGACCGGCGTCTGGTCGTCGTTGATGAATCCCAGCGGGCGCTCGGTGTACCGGCCGCCGATGTGGACCTCCTCCGTCACCTCGCGGAGCATCCCGGTCCGGTACGGGTCGGTGCCGCCGGCCGCGTCCGCCTCGGAGATGTGGCCGCCGATGCCGACCGACCGCAAGGCCCGCAGCCGCGCCTCCGTCCCGGCCGCGCCGCGGCGGTAGTGAAACAACTCGCCCCTGTGCCGCAGCACGACATACGGGATGAGTTGCTTGAAGTCGGGGTCCATCTCGACCTCGGCCCGCGGCCGGAAGGTGAACGCCGCCGGGTCGAGCAGCGCGGCCTGGTAGGCGTCGTCGGCGCGGCGGAACCCGTGGAAGTAGCCGACGGCGGTGAAGTGGCCCGTCGGGATGCACAGCACGCGCTCGTCGGTGGGCATGGGTCATTCCATCCGAGTCGATCCGCAGATTTCGCAGATTCCACAGATTCGAAGACATCAGAGATCAGACCGGACTTGGTACTCTCCTGCTTTCATCTCGTCTTCGAATCTGTGGAATCTGCGAAATCTGCGGATCCTCTCTTCACGTGAGGAACTTCGCCGCCAGTGCCACGGCCGCCGCGCCGATCACCAGGAACAGCGCCAGCCGCAGCGTGTCCCGGCTGGAGCGGCGGGCGAGCAGCCGGTCCAGATCGGGCTGGTTGCCGGCCTCGACCGCGACCTGCAGCGCCAGCTCGTAGCGGCCCTCCGGGTAGTCGCGGGCCTGGTCGGCGGTCAGGTAGCCGACCGGCCACGGGGCCGGGGCGGCGGGCAGCGCGACCGCGTGGAACCCCAACTCGTGGGAGAACGCCAGCGTCGCCGGCCACAACTCGAACCGGGTACGCTCGGGGAGCAATTGCCACATGCCGCGGAACAGCTCGTCGGCCGGCGTCGCGGACTCGAGCATGAGCCGGCCGCCGTCAATCAGCGCCTGCGCGCCGCCGAGCAACAGCGGCGTGTCCCCGCCCTTGAGGACGGCCTGGAGTTGCTCGACGGTCCGTGGCGGCAGCGGGCCGCCTTCCCACTCCAGCGTCGGCAGGTGGTCCTTCGCGGACCAGTTCGGCGGGAACCGGTCGGCGATGGCGAACGG
>DATLIF010000228.1:0-4130 GCA_035539575.1 Fimbriiglobus sp.
CTTCGAGAATGGGGTCGCATGTGATACAACTTTGTTGGCGTATCGCCGCGCTGGCCGTGTTGCTCGCTGGCGTCTCTCTGTCCGCCGCGCCGGAGCCGGCGCCGCACCCGAAGGGCTACGTCTGCCACCGGGCCGCGACGCCGGTGACAATCGACGGCAAGCTGGATGAGTGGGCGGCCGCCGCGTGGTCCGAGCCGTTTGTGGACATTGAAGGCGACAAGAAGCCGCGACCCCGACACCGCACCCGCGTCAAGATGCTCTGGGACGACGCGGCCCTCTACATCGCCGCCGAACTGGAGGAGCCGCACATCTGGGCCACGTTGAAAGATCACGATGCGATCATCTTCCACGACAACGACTTCGAGGTGTTCCTCGACCCCGACGGCGACAGTCACCTGTACGGCGAACTGGAACTCAACGCCCTCAACACCACCTGGGACTTGCTGCTGTCGAAGCCGTACAAGGACGGCGGCCGGGCGATCAACGCCTGGGAAATCACCGGGCTGAAAACGGCGGTCCACGTCAACGGCACGCTCAACGACCCGAGTGACACGGACCGCGGCTGGACGGTCGAGATCCGCTGGCCGTGGGCGGGGCTGAAGGAGTTGACGCGATCGCCGGTCCCGCCGAAGGACGGCGACCAGTGGCGGGTCAACTTCTCCCGGGTGCAGTGGGATACGGAGGTCGTCGGCGGGAAGTACGAGAAGGTGAAGGGCCGGAAGGAGCACAACTGGGTCTGGTCGCCGCAAGGAGTTATCGACATGCACCGTCCGGAGCGGTGGGGCTACCTCCAGTTCAGCACCGCAATGGGGGAAGTTGCTTTCCGGCCGGACCCGACCGCCGCGGCGCGGGATCTGTTGCACCGGGTCTACTACACCCAGCGCGACTACCGCAAGGCGAACGGCAAGTACGCCACGGCGGCCGCGGACCTGGGGCTGTCGGGGGCGAGCATCGAGACGACGGCCGGCGGGTTCGAGGCGAGCGCAGAAGCGCCCGGCGACAAGAAGCGGCGGGTGGTCATCACGCACGAGGCGCGGGTGACGGTCGAGTAGGGTGGGTCGAGGCTTTGCGAGGCCCACCGTCAGGCATGGTGGGCCTCGCAAAGCCTCGACCCACCCTACACCCGGAAGCGCTCCAACTGCTTCTCGTCGAGTTCCACCCCCAGCCCCGGGCCGTCGGGCACCTTCGCGTATGGCGGTCCCAGGTCCAGCGGTTGCGTGATCAGGTCCGCGTCGTGGTACAGCGGGCCGATCGTGTCCGCCGGGAAGCTGTCGCTGTCGATCTCGGGGAACGCGGCCGCGACATGCAGCATCGCCGCGGTGCCGATGCCCAACTCCAGGTTGCTGCCGATCGCGCAGCGCAGGCCCGCCGCCTTGGCGACCGCGACGATCTCGGCCGTCGCGGCAATTCCGCCGTGCTTGCCGGGGTAGACGCTGAAGACGTCCGCCGCGCGGTGCATCGTCAGGTGCCAGGCGTCCTGAAGCGTGAACACACTCTCATCGGCCATGATCGGCGTCGGGGTGTCGCGGCGCAACTCGGCCAGCGCCGCCGGGTCGCCCGCGGGGATCGGCTGCTCGGCCAGCAGCAGGTTCACGTCTGCCAGCCGGCGGAGGCAGTGCTTCGCCTGCTGGATCGTCCACCCGCAGTTGGAGTCAATCGTCACCGGCACGTCCGGCCCGGCGACCTCGCGGACCGCCCGCACCCGCGCAATGTCCGTCTCCGGGTCGAGGCCGGTCTTCACCTTCACACAACTCACGCCCATCTGGAGCCACCCCTCGGCCATCCTGCGCGCGTCGGGGACCTCCCGCGCCCAGACGACGAGCTTGATGCGGATTCGGTCGCGCACCTTGCCGCCGAGGAGTTGATAGACGGGGACGCCCGCCGCCTTGCCGGCGATGTCCCACAGGGCCATCTCGACGGCCGCCTTGGTGAACGGGTTGAGCTTCACCAGGTGGTCCATCACCCGCCGCGCGGCGGAGATGTCCCGCGGGTCCAGCCCGGTCAGGGCCGGGGCGAAGTACTCGCGGATGGCAGCGACCGACCCGGCCTGCGTCTCGCCGGACCACAGCGCGGAGATGGTCGCCTCGCCCAGCCCGACCGGCCCGGCGTCGGTGTGGACGCGGACGATGACGTACGGCGACGTGACGTGCTCACCGTGGGCGGTCTTGGCGGTCATCCCCTTCTTCAGGGGCACGCAGACCGGGATCGCCTCGACGCGGGTGATCTTCATCTCGCAACTCTCAAGCGAAGACAGAGAATGGCCACAAAAAGGCACAGTGTTGGCGAACGGCCGGCGTAAGCCGGCTGGTGCTGGGTGATGCGGCTGGTCCCGCCCTCGTTTCACCAGCCGGCTTACGCCGGCCGTTCGCCAGGTTGTTTGTGGCCATTGTTTGCATTCACCCCAGGAACCGCCTCAGCACGTTCGCGGTGACGCGGGACACCTGCTCGTCCACCGGCAGCGAGGCAACATAGTTGATCGACCCGACGGAGAACACCGCTCCGCCGCCCGGTGTGTCGAAGGCCACCATCTCCGCGCCGCCGTCGTCGGGGTTCGTGCCCTTCGCCAGCATGCGAACACTCTTCGGCGTACTGGGCGACACTTTGTCCGTCTCGTGCCCGGACGCGCCGCCGGGGCAGCGCTGGTGCAGACACGCTTCGCCGAACAGGTCGCCGTTTTTTAGCCCCGCCCCCTCGAACGCCCAGTGGCTCGCGTCGCGGACCCGGTACGGCGCGCCGGTCATCGCCCCGGACAGGGTGAACACCACCCCAAGCAGGTTCGCCTCCGACTCGTGCCGCTGCGCGAACCGGCTCTCGTATCCGGCCATCCCGTCCGGCGCCAGGCTCGCCAGCTTGCCGTTGCGGACCAGCATCCCGCCGGGTGTCAACTCGACCTCGCAGTTCAGGCCGTTGCCGCCGAGGTACATCAGCCGGCCGCCCTGCTCGAACACCCAGCGCTTGACCCGGTCGTACATGCGCCGCGTCCAGTACTCGGGGTGGACTGCCGCGATCAGCACCCGGTACGCGGACAGGTCCAGCGTGCCGTCGTCGAGCTGGTTCTCGGCGTACAGGTCGAACGGGAAGCCGCTGCGCTCCAGCCAGCCGTGCAGCCGCCACTCGGCCGGGGCGAGGTGACACGCCTGCCGGCCCTCGATCGGGTCGGTGATCCGCTCGGCGAAGTCGATGTGGTTGAACGGCTCCGGCCGGTCGAACGACAGCGGAGGGTAGTCGTCGGCCGCCCAGGTGAAGAACCCGGCGTCGTTGTACCGCTTCAACTCGGCGCGCGCGTTGACGGTGGGAGTGGGGGGCAGCCCGTCAGCGTGGATGTAGTTGCTGCGGCCGCCGAAGTTGTTGTACGCGTTCCAGGTGATCGTTGAAGCCAGCACCGCGACCGGGGCCGACGGCTTCGCCGGCGCCACGACCCACGGAAACGCGAACCGCCGGCCGGACGGCGTCTCGGCCCGGAAGTAGTACAGGCCGCTTCGCTCCGGCCCGGCGACCTGCTGCGAGTGGACGGAGTTGGCGTACCCGACCTTGTTCCACTCGACGCCGGTGCGGGTGTAGTCGCCGTCGGGCGTGACCTGCATGGTGGCGCGGGGGCCGTGCTCGTCGTGCCAGCCGAGCGACCGCACGAACTCCGGCTCCCAACCGTACCGCCACAGCGAAAGCTTGTACGGCTCGACGGCGTGGACCCGGAACTCGGACCGCTCGCCCGACCGGACCCACTTCGGCCAGGCGTACCCGGAAAGCCCGTCGGAGAGCAGCCGGAACTGGTGCGGTTCCGCGACGGGGACCGTGATCCGCGACCGCTTCGCGCCGAACCCCGGCGCCTGGAGGGTGGCGACGTACTCCCCCGGCGGCAACTCGGCGTGGACCGACCCGCTGGCGCGGGACCGGGCCTCCCACGAACCGCCACGGGTGTCGGTGAACTCGACCGCCACGTCGGCCAGGGCGGAGTATCGCTCGTCGCTGACGTATCCGACCAGCATGGCAGGCCCAGCGGGGTGAGGGGAGATATTTCACCACACCGCAGGGGGAAAGGCGAGTTACAATCCGGCTCCCCTGCCAGGTTCCCCTCTCCCCTTGGAGGAGAGGGGTTAGTTCTACTGTGTCCATCAGGTCCGCTGTTTAAC
>DATLIF010000229.1:0-3039 GCA_035539575.1 Fimbriiglobus sp.
CCCCGCACCAGGCGGTCACTTCGCGATCGGCTTCGGCAGGAGCGCCTCCAGCCCCGCCCAGGCGTCGGCCTGTGGCGGCCCCTGGACCGTCACCCATGTGCCCTCGCCGCCGACCCGTACCTTCACCGGGTCGGCGGCGAGGGCACATGGGTGACGGTCCAGGGGCCGCCACAGGCCGACGCCTGGGCGGGGCTGGAGGCGCTCCTGCCGAAGCCGATCGCGAAGTGACCGCCTGGTGCGGGGTCAGGCCCCTGACTTGGCGAACGGCCGGCGTGTCGACGTGGGCCAGCGGCTCCCACCAGACTGGCTTCACCTTCGGATGGTCGGCGGCGATCCGGTGCGTCCGGCGCATCGGTTCCATGATCTCGTCCCGCCACCACAGGTAGTAGAAGAGAAGAAAGTCCCGGACGATCTCCGGATCGGCCACGCCGCGAGCAATGCAGCCGTTCACCATCGCAAAGAAGTCCAGCACCCGGGACGTCTTCTGGTACACGGTATCGGTCAACGGATCGACGGACCGGTGGACCTCCGGCTCCGAGAGGTAGTCGAGGAAGTGGTTCAGTTGCTCGGCCCGACGGACCGGCGGGAGCTTCCGCTGCTCGGTGACGAAGTGCTGCCAGCCGACGTTGCGGGCGTCGCGCATCTCCTCGCCGAAGTACTGCGTACACAGGTCCAGCGACAGCTTCTGCTGGCTCTGCCCGAGCGGCAGCACGTACAGCACCAGCACCGGGATCAGCACCGCCACCAGCGGCCCGATGAGCGGGACGAACAGGTCCTTGACCAGTTCATAATCTGTCTTTCCGTCGGACGCGATGACTCCGGCGACCAGCAACAGGACGACGGCAGCGGCGATCCCGGCAAGGCCGAGTGTCAGGGCACGGGGGGCGTGTCGGAGCATGGGTGCCAGTCAGGATATGAAGTGCTCCGGCGCTAACGACCGAGTCGGGTCGGCCTGCATTCTTCCGGGCGTCCAGTTGAAGTACCCACGCCGACTCAGCATGGCTACTGGCCCTGGTTCAGACAATTTCCCTAGTTGACTCCCCCTTGGCGGTGACTAACTTGTTGGGCATTCCACTTCGCCCCCGGCTCTCGCCGGACCCTTCGCCCTCCGGTCTCTTGTGTCGCCCGTCCTGAATGCTTGGGATTTGCCATGCGCCGACAGAATGTCTCCACGCTCCCGCCGCGGCTCGGCCTGGAATGGCTTGAAGACCGCACCACCCCGGCCGTCACCGCGACCTTCGCCTTCGGCGTCCTGTCGGTCACAGGGGACGCCGCGGCAAATGACATCGTCGTGTCCGCCAACGCGGACGGCCAGATCCAGGTCACGAACGACGGCGAGGCCGTCTCGATCCGTGCCTTCGGCCGGGCCCCGACCACCGCGAACACCGTCCTGGTGGCCGTGCGCGGTCAAGGCGGGGACGACTCCCTGACCATCGGCGCCTCGCTCGGCACCACGGCGGCCGTGCTATCGGGCGGGGACGGAAAAGATACGCTCACCACCAACCACGCCGGCTACGCGGTCCTCGACGGTGGGGCCGGAGACGACGAGTTGACGGGCGGGGCCGGAGTCAACGTCCTGCTCGGCGGCGTCGGAAACGACACGCTCGACGGCGGCGGGCAGGACGGAAAGGTCGATCTGCTGATCGGCGGCCCCGGCGCCGACACCTTCGTGCTCAGCGAAGGCGAGAACGACCGGATCGTGTTCTTCAACCCCGGCGAGGGGGATACCACCGTCGGCCCGTGACGGCGGCCCGAGGGAAATAGCGAGGGGCGGCGCCAGGCCGCCCCTCGCTGCGTTTCGTGGGGTTATGGTACGGCTCCGGCGGGGGTCAACTGCCGACCCATTTGACGGAGACCACGTATACGGTTTTCGCCGTCTCATCAATCTGGTAGCGAACGACCAACGGTCGAAAGAACGCCAGCCGGGTGTTCTCGTTCCGCGACTCCCCCTGGTCGTGGGGGTCCCGTCCGAGGATGCGGTCGATCTGGTCCATGTACCCGGTCATGGCGTTCTTATTGACCGACCGGATCCACAAGACCGTGAACTGATCCTCAGCCTCCCGCCGCCAGACGACGGTGTAGTTCATTGGTATCGCCGGCGGAGGTCGGCGATGATGTCGGCCAGCGAGCGACCCGGGTCGGGGTTCTTCAGCGCCTCGGCGGTCTGCTCGTCGGAGAACGGGTCCGGCCCCGGGAGATCGACCGCGTGCAGGTGGGCGTCCACCGGGGTGCAGTACCCGAGCAGATTGCCTTGTTTGTCGTACAGTTCGAGTTGTTGGGTCAGTCCGTTGAGCTTCGCCACCATCTCGTCATCAAGGACGACCTTGCTCATGTGCGGCTCCTTCGGATTACCGCCGCCATGATAACACAAGCGCCCGCTCGGTGCGACAGTGACGGGCGGGCGCTCCGTCCCTGTCACCCCTTGAGCATCTCGTCGTGCCGCATGCCGCTGGGCGGCAGGTCGGCGCGGCGGGCGTTGGCCAGCGCCGCCTTCGCGCCGGCGAGTTGGTCCGCGTCGTTGTCCTCCCACTCGATCGACACCGCCCCGTCGAACCCCACCCGGTTCAGCTCGATGAAGATCTCCTCCAGGGAGTTCGCGTCCCGCGCCGTCCCGGCGGTCACGAACTTCCACCCGTTCGTCCAGTGGCCCATACCGCGGTGCCCACCGAGCCGACCGCCCCGGCAGTGCTCCCGCTCCACCTGCACCCCCTTGACGTGGGCGCAGTGGATGTACTGGTGGAACTCCCGGATGAACTGGATCACCGACACGTTCTGCCACTCCAGGTGCGATCCGTCCAGGTTGAACCCGACGACGCCCTCGTAGCCGGCCTTGGTCATGTGGTTGATGTAATCGCCCGCCGACTCCAGGTCGCCCATCGCCCGCTCGGACGGGTGGCACTCCAGGTCGAAGGTCACGCCGTACTGCTTGCACAGGTCCCACACCGGGCCGAACCGCTCGACCAGAAGCTCCAGCGACAGATCGCGGACGTCGGGGAGCTTGTAGCCGTCCAGCTCGGTCGGCAGCGGCGGGAAGAGGAA
>DATLIF010000230.1:0-4578 GCA_035539575.1 Fimbriiglobus sp.
GGACCAACGCCCCCTCTGACCGTGCGGCACAGGGAGACCGGGGCCGGGAATCGCATTTTCGCCCACTCCCCTCGCCCCGACCGCGGACCCGACTCAGCCGAACCCTCCCGCCTCCCCCGGCGGGCACCCGAGAGCTAGGACCATGGCCAACCCGATCGGCATTTGGGGCATCGACATCGGCCAGTGCGCCCTCAAGGCCCTCCGCCTGGAGATGATCGACGACCGGCCCACAGCCACTGCCTTCGATTACATCGAGCACCCCAAGATCCTTTCACAGCCCGACGCCGACCCGGACGCCCTCACCCGGGAGGCGCTGGAGAAGTTCCTCTCCCGCAACCCGCTCGGCAAGGACGAGGTCGCGGTCAGCGTCGCTGGGCAAAGCGGCCTGGCCCGGTTCGTCAAGCTGCCGCCGGTCGAGGAGAAGAAGATCGGCGACATCGTCAAGTTCGAGGCCAAGCAGCAAATCCCCTTCCCGCTGGAGGAGGTCGTCTGGGACTACCAGAAGATCGCCGGCGGCGAGGCGGTCGGCGGGTTCGCGATGGAGACCGAGATCGGCCTCTTCGCGATGAAGCGGGACGTAATCAACAAGTACCTGGGCCACTTCCAGGCGGTCGGGGCGGAGGTCCACTACGTCCAGATGGCCCCGCTGGCACTGTGCAACTACGCCACCTACGAACTGCTGAAGAAAGGCGGCCCGGACGAACCGCCGGCCGCGACCGCCGAGGGCGAGGACGACACCCCCCGCGGCAAGAAGAAGTGTACCGTCGTGCTGGACATCGGCACCGACAGCTCGAACCTGATCATCACCGACGGCGGCAAGATCATCTGGCAGCGGCCGATCCCGCTGGGAGGCAACCACTTCACCCGGGCCTTGACCAAGGAACTCAAGCTCACCTTCGCCAAGGCCGAGCACCTGAAGCGCAACGCTGCCAAGTCCCCCGACCTGGCGCAGATCCTGCGGGCGCTGCGGCCGGTCCTGACCGAGTTCGTCGGCGAGGTGCAGCGGTCGCTGGGCTACTTCACCAACACCCACCGCGATGCGCATGTGGCGCACTTGGTCGGGCTGGGCAGCGCGTTCAAGCTGCCGGGGTTGCAGAAGTACCTGTCCGAGAAGCTCTCCCTGGACGTCAAGAAGCCGACGAAGATCGAGCGGCTCTCCGGCGAGCAGGTGCTCACCGACCCGACGTTCCAGGAGAACCTGCTCACCTTCCCGGTCGCCTACGGGCTGGCGCTGCAGGGGCTGGGGCTGGCCCGGCTCAAGACCAGCCTGCTGCCGGGCGAGGTCCGCACCGAACGGCTGATCCGGGCGAAGAAGCCGGCGGTCGCGATGGCCGCTGCGGCGCTCCTGCTCGGGACCGGGATGCTGGCCATCGGCTATGGGGCGCAGCTCTCCAGCGTCCAGGCCCCGGAGATCAAGGGGGCGATAGAAAAAGCCGAGTCGGCGGTCAAGCTGGCCTCCGCCCAGGCGTCTGACATCACCAAGGCCAAGGGCGAGATCGACTCCACCCTCTCCGACGTCAAGGCGATCATTGTCGGCAACGACGAGCGGCTCAACTGGATCCGGCTCAACGAGGTGCTGGTCGCAGCCCTGCCGCGGCACGGCGACGAGGCGATGGGCGGCAACCTGACCGACCCGAACCAGCTTGAGTTCTGGCGGACCCAGGAAGGGCAGCGGGCCTTCGACAAGTTCAAGGAGCGGATGGCCGCCGGCATCCCGCTGGAGAAGATCGGAGACGACGACCAGGCACAGCACCTGGCGACCGTCCAGCTCGAGGCGGTCTACGCCCGGTACACCGACAACCTCGGCACGTTCCTGACTGCGGCCGACGGCTACTCCAACGTCACCTTCGCCCAGAGCATCACCGAGGACTTCCCGGACGCGGACCGGGAGAAGGACGAGGCGACCAGTCAGTTCAAACCCAAGGCGATCGAGGGCGGCGGCTGGGTGATCGAGCTGCGCGGCTACACCTACCACAATGGCGGCCGGAACTTCCTCCGCAAGGCGCTGATCCAAAACCTCAAGAAGTGGGACCAGTTCGCCGAGAAGACGGCCACCGAGAAGGACATTCAGGCGGTCATCCCCGGCGGGACCGACCCGGTCCGCAAGGACAAGGAAGGCAAGCCGCTGGTCACTCACCCGTTCCTGCTGGCAGTCTCGAAGATCGACAACCCGTCCCCCAACCAGACCAGGTACAGCCAGTCGTTGATCGACACGCTCATGGCGGGCGGCGGTGTCGCCGGCGCACCGGGTGGGCCGGCGGGGTTCGGCAAGCCGGGCGACACCGGCGCTGGCGAGGACACTGGCGGGCTGATGGCGCCCGGCGGGATGCCCGGTATGCCCGGTGCAGGCGGCGGTGGCGCCGCGGGCTGGGCTCCCCTGACCGCCTCCGGCAGCGGTGGTGCGGCCGGCGGAATGGGTGGCATGATGAGGCCCGGTATGCCCGGTGGCGGCATGCCTGGCATGCCCGGGATGCCGGGCGACGAGGCCGGCGCCGGACCGGGGATGCCACCTCCCGGGATGCCTGGAATGCCCGGCATGCCCGGCGGACAAGCTGGCCCCGGCGGAGTGACGCCGCAGGCCGGCCGCAAGACCAAACCTCGTTACGATTTCGTCGCCTGCTTCATCTGGCGGGAGCCGACGCCCACCGACCCGACGCCGGCGGCCGGCGAGTCGGGCGGCACCACCGCCCCCACCGGCGGGTCCACGCCGTTCGGACAGTGACGCCCCGTACCCCGTATCCCACGGCCCGAGCCCCCGAGCGGACATGAAGAAGAACGATTCCTTCAAGAAGCACCACTTCTGGATCCTCGCCGGGCTGGCCCCGTTCCTGGCCCTGCTGGCGATGATCTTCCTGATGACCGGCCCCGGCGGCGCCAAGGACAAGGCCGCCTCAGAGATCGAGGCAAAGAAGAAGGAAGCCACCGGCACCCAGCCCAAGGGCAAGGGGGTGCTGGTGGACGACTTCCCCAAGCAGAAGGTAGAGCTGGAGGAGCGGCGGAAGATCCTCTGGGAGGCGAACTACAACGTCCAGAAGGACATCTTCGGCTGGCCACAGGGCAGGCGGCTGGCGGACCTCGAGAAGAAGTACACGAAGTTCGGCGAGAAGATGGTCACCAACACGAACCAGGCGTTCGAGGAGATCAAGGACCGCGGCATCTACGAGGGCGCCTACGACTTGGTGGCCGAGGAGATCAAGCCGACCGTCTTCCCCGGTGGTAACTGGCGGCGGGTGCTGCGCCACGTCAGCAACTGGACCGAGAAGTACCCGACCTCCGACCAGGTCTGGCTGGCCCTGGAAGACCTGTGGGTGCAGCGCGGCCTCTTGCTGCCGGTCAAGGACATCAACGCCGCGGCCGCGAAGTTCGAACTGGTCCAGGCCGCCGGCCCGGACGGCAAGCCGGCCGCCCCGCCGCCGCTGAAGCGGACCTTCCGCAACCGCATCTGGGAGTTGGAACTGGAGGTTCCCACCACCGGCCCGCACGCCAACAAGGCGATCCTGGCCAAACTCAAGAACCGGACCAACCGCATCCAGTTGCTCGGCACCGGCAACGAGATGCGGCTGGACATCTGGCTCAGCGAGAACACCTCCGGCCAAGTGCGCTACCGCATCCAGAAGGACTTCGCCAAGGCCAACGAGGAGATCAAGATCGAGACGCCGGTCCCGAACATGCACACCTTCACCAAGGATGTCGAGGTGCAGGCGATTACCCGCGTCGAGCAGGTGCTCGACGAGCGGACGGTGCCGGTCCGGCAGGTACTCAACGTCGAACTCGGCTACAAGGACGCTCGCCACCACGCTGCCACCCTCGTCAAGCCAGAGTGGTGGCCCGAGACGGCCGCCGTCGCAGCGCCCACGGGCGGCGGCATGCCCGGGATGCCGGGCATGCCGGGCGACCCTGGCGGCGGGCTGATGCCCGGTGGTGAGGCCGGCGACCCCGGCGGCATGCCGGGCGGGTTCGGCCGCGGGGCGTTCGGCGGTCCCGGTGGTGCCGGCGGCGCCCGGGCCGCCAAGGCCGGCCCCCCGACCTCCGTCCTCGACTACAACAAGGACCGCTACGTCATCGTGACCAAGCAGGTCCGCCGGATGCCGGTCGCCGTGGTCCTGCTCGTCGATCAGATGTTCGTTCAGGACGCCCTGGTCGCCTACGCCAACTCGCCGCTGCGGTTCCAGATCACCCAGTACCACTGGAAGCGGTTCCGCGGTTCCCTGGCGGCCGCGTCCGGCGGCGGGATGGGCTTCTCGTCCGGCGGCGCCAGCGACGATCCGCGCGGCGACATGGGAGCCCCCGACGACGGCGCTGGCTTCCCCGACGGCGGCGGCGAGTCGGGCTACAGCATCCCCGGCCAGGGCGGCATGGGCATGCCGGGCATGCCCGGCGCTCCTGGCATGGGCGGCTACGGCGGCATGTTCGGCGGGTTCGGCGGCTATGGCATGGGCGGAGGCACCACCGGCTCCATCTCCGAGGGGCAGATCACGTCGGGGCTGGTCGAACTGACCCTGTACGGGATCGTCACCCTGTACGAGAAGTACGACCCGCAGGCGGCCGACGGCACCGCGCCGGCGCCGGGCACCACAC
>DATLIF010000231.1:0-19328 GCA_035539575.1 Fimbriiglobus sp.
ACCTACACCCGCCCGCCGCACCGCCCGCAGATACACCACGGCCGTTAGCCCAATCAGCGCCGCCGCCCACAGCAGAAAGCCCGCCGGCAGCCAGGCAGCCAGCACGCCGACAGCCATCACCGTCAGTACCATCTGCGCCAGCACCAGCGGCTTGCTCGCCAGCCAGCGGCCGAACAGCCCCGGGCCACTTCCATACAGCGCCGCGCGCCAGCGCTTTCGCTGCCGAGCCAGCGCCGACACCTCGGCCGGCACCTCGCCGCGCACCGCCGCGTCCGGCAGGAACCGCACCCGCACCCCACCCCGCGCCAGCTCCGCCGCGTACTCCGCGTCCTCGGTCAGCCCGTAGTGCGCCCACGGGTGCCGCTCCAGCACCGCCCGCGTGAACGCCATCCCGGATCCCCGCAGGGCCGCCGACCCGCCGAGCCGGCACCGACCGGCCGACACCGCGTTCTCGATCGCCGACCCGACCGCCTGCACCACCGCCGCCGGACCCGCATCCGGGTTCCGCGGAATTCGCGCCGCCTGGACCGCGCCATCGTGTGCCAGTGCGGCGTCCATCTGTCTCAGCGTGTCCCGGCCGAGTTCGCAGTCGGCGTCGAGCACCATCACCGCGTCGGCCCCGGCGGCGAGCGCTTGCGGGATTGCCATCGCAAGGGCGTAGCCCTTGCCGCGGTTCGCCGGGTCGTGGCGCTCGATGACATCGACCCCGAGCCGGCGGGCGACCGCCGCGGTGCCGTCCGTGCAGTTGTCTGCCACCACCAGCACCCGCAGCCGGTCCGCCGGGTAGTCCGACGCCAGCACCGACCGCACCGTCGCCGTCAGACCCAGTTCCTCATTGTGCGCCGGGATCACGACGGCGAACGTGTGCGCCGGTTCGGACCGCGGTATTGCACGGCCGCACCGCCAGCCGACCGTGGTCAGGACGAGATAGTACAGGCAGGCGACGGTCGCCGGAACGAGTAACATCAGGCAGACGAGCACCGCCGTCATCGGGTCCCTCCGGGTGGCGTGCTGGGCGGAGGGGAAAGTTTACCGGACCGCCGGAACGGGATTCCACCCCAACCGCGGAAGCCCCCTCGTCAAATCCCCGGGCGCCCGCTACTGTTACAGTTCCCGCCGGGCGACCACCCGACGGCCGACACACGCACCCACAACCCCCGACCGGAGGGCATACCGTGGCCAAGGGTAAGGAAGCACGCTCGACCATCAAACTCGTGAGCAGCGAGAGCAGCTACTGCTACTTCACCGAGAAGAACAAGAACAACACCAAAGAGCGGCTGCAACTCCGCAAGTACGACCCGATCGTCCGCAAGCACGTCATGTTCAAGGAAGCCGGCAAGCTGTAAGGCTGGCGACTGCTCACCGGCGAGCCGGCTGTAGCGTAGAGGGAACGCCTTTCTCCCCGGAGTATCTGCCGTCATGTCCGTCGCGCCGGACCGGGTCTGCGTGGTCGTCGGCCGCACCCGGCACAAGATGATCCAGGTCGAGGTCCAGGAGGCGGTCAAGCGCGGCGGCCGATTCGTCGAACTGCGGCTCGACTTCCTCGCCAAGGCGGTGGACTTCCGGCGACTGCTGCCGTTCAAGCTCTGCGCCTGGATGGCCACCATCCGCCGGCCGGTGGACGGCGGCCGCTGGCCCGGGTCCGAGGAGGAGCGGCAGATCGTCCTCCGCCAGGTGATCGCCAACCAGCAATTCGAGTGGGTGGATCTGGAGACCGACATCGCCGACGAGATCCGGCGGTTCGGGTCGGTCAAGCGGGTCATCAGCTACCACAACCGGACCGAGACGCCGGCCGACCTGGACCAGATCTACGAGCAGATGCTCCGACAGGACGGCGACGTCTACAAGATCGCGGTCATGGCCCAGAAGGCCGAGGACAACCTGCGGGTGCTGGAGATCCAGAAGCGGGCCAAGAAGCCAACCCTCGCGTTCTGCATGGGGGACATCGGCTACCCGAGCCGGTTCCTCGCCCTGAAGTACGGGGCGCCGTGGATCTACGCGGCGTTCAACAAGGAGCGCGGCGTCGCACCGGGGATGCCGTCGGTCGAGGAGTTCCGCACCACCTACCCGGTCCGGTCGATCGACGCCGAGACGGAGGTGTTCGGCCTGCTGGGCGACCCGGTCGGGCACAGCTACAGCCCGGTCCTGCACAATCACCTGTTCGGGCGGCTCAAGAAGAACGCCATCTACTTGCCGTTCCGTGTGCCCAAGGGGGAGTTGCCAGCAGCGCTGAAGACGTTCGACGGCGTGCCGGTCGGCGGGTACAGCATCACCATCCCGCACAAGGAGGAGGCGGCCGCGCTGTCGAAGGACCACGACCTGACGGTGCGGATCACGCAGGCAGCCAACACTTTGGTCCGCAAGGCGGACGGGAAGTTCGCCGCGTCAAACACCGACTACACGGCGGCGATCGACTCGCTGGAGGCTCACCTGACCGAGCGCTCGGCGGACGGGCCGCCGCTCGAACTGCACAACATGTTCGTGCTGATCCTCGGGGCCGGCGGGGCAGCCCGGGCCATCGCCCACGCCCTGCACTCGAAGCGGGCGCACATCATCATCGCCGCCCGCACCTACGACCGGGCCGCCAAGCTCGCCGCCGAGGTGCAGTGCAAGGTGGTGGACTGGCAGGGCCGGCACGGCGTCATGCCCTGCGACGTGGTCATCAACTGCACCCCGGTCGGCATGCACCCGAACGTGGACGAGTCGCCGCTGCACCCGAGCTTCCTGAAGCCGGGGCTGACGATCTTCGACACCGTCTACACGCCGGAAAACACGCTCCTGATCCGGGAGGCCCGCACCCGCGGCTGTCACGTCGTCACCGGGGTGGACATGTTCGTCCGCCAAGCCGCCCGGCAGTTCGAGCTGTTCACCGGGATCGCGCCGCCGATCGAGAAGATGCGCGACTTGCTCCGCAAGGCCATGTCCCCACTGACCCGCGCCCTCGACGAAGAGACCGAGGAGCAGCAGGGGGGGGAGGCCGAAGGCACGCCGTGACCCCTCCCCGCCGCCTGTTCCTGGTCGGCTACCGCGGCACCGGCAAGTCCACCGTCGGCCCACTCCTCGCCGCCGCCCTGGGCTGGGAGTTCCTCGACGCCGACGAGCACATCGAGCACGCCGCCGGGAAGACCATCGCCGAGATCTTCGCCGTCGAGGGCGAGTCCGGGTTCCGCGACCGGGAGTCGGCCACGCTCGCCGAGTTGTGCCACACCGACCGGCGGGTCATCGCCACCGGCGGCGGCGTAATCCTCCGGCCTGCCAACCGCGAACTGCTGCGGTCGGCCGGCTACGTCGCCTGGCTCTCCGCCCCGCCGGAGACGGTCTGGGAGCGGATGCAGTCCGACCCGACCACTGCCGCCCGCCGGCCGAACCTGACCACCGGCGGGTTCGACGAGGTGGCGAACCTGATGTCCGCCCGCGAGTCTCTCTACCGGCAGACGGCCCACGCCGCCTTCCCGACCGCGGACCGGTCGCCAGAGGACGTGACCGCCGATATCCTGGCCACATGGGAGGCCGCTGGCCCCTTCCCGTCCTCCTCGTCCTCGGGGTGAGCCTCCACATCATGGAATGGTGGTTCCACATCCCGACGGCGCTCTGGTGCGCCTGGGTGTTCGTCTTCGGGCTGGGAGTTGGCAGCTTCCTGAACGTCCTCATCGCCCGGCTGCCCTACGAGAAGAGCGTCGTGTGGCCCGGGTCGCGGTGCGGAGCCTGCTTCCGGCCGATCTGGCTGTTGGATAATCTGCCGATCATCGGCTACCTGCGGCTCCACGGCCGGTGCCGGTTCTGCCGGACGCAATTCTCGTCGCGATACCTGTGGGTGGAACTCGGGACCGGGCTGGCGTTCGTCGGGCTGTTCCTGGTCGAAGTCGTCGCGCAGGCCGAGAACGGGCCGGACTTCCTGCGGCCGTGGCAACACGCCCCGGGGCTGCGGTACTCCTACACCGGGTCCAACGCCACCGCCGGGCCGCCGATCGTCGCCTGGGTGTACTTCGCCGCGCACGCCTGCCTGCTGGCGCTCTTGATCGCGGCCGCGGTGATCGATGCCGAGCACAAGATCATCCCGACCCAGGTCACCTACCCCGGGGCGCTGGTCGGGCTGGTCTGCGCGGTCGTGCTGCCGTGGCCGTGGCCGACCGCCCCGTCCGCGGCGGCAAGCATCCCGCCGCTCGGCTGGCTGCTGGACGGCGGCGATCAGATCCCGGTCGGGGTGGTGCTGTGGCCGTTCGCCGGGCCGCCGCCGGAATGGGCGCCGCCGGGGAGTTGGCAGCTCGGGCTGATGAACGGCCTGGTCGGGGCGGCGGTCGGAACCTTCCTGGTGCGGGTGTTCAAGTTCCTCTTCGAGTGGGGGTTCGGCCAGGACGCGCTGGGGCTGGGCGATGCGGACCTGCTGATGATGGTCGGCGCGTTCCTTGGCTGGCAGGTCGTGTTCCTGGGGTTCTTCGCCGGGGCGTTCGCCGCACTGGGGCTGATGATCCCGGGCCTGGTGTGGAAGCTGGTACGGGGAAAGGGCGCCGGCAGCGAACTGCCGTTCGGACCTGGGCTGGCGGTCGGCGTGGTGTTCGTCTGGCTCGGCTGGCCGGCGCTGGGGGCGGTGCGGCAGATCCTGTTCGACCCCATTCTGACCGGCGTGGTGGTCGCGGTGATGTGCGTCGGGCTACTGGCCGCGGGGGCGCTGCTCCGGCGAGGATGAACGAATGGCGACCGAGGTCGTGATCGTCGATTATGGGATGGCCAACCTGCGGAGCGTCCAGAAGGCGTTCGAGGCGGTCGGGGCCGGCGCGGAGATCACCTCCGACCTGCGGCGGGCTGCCACCGCCACGAAACTGGTGCTCCCCGGCGTCGGAGCGTTTCAGGATGCCATCGCCCGGCTCCGCGAGACGGGCCTGTCCGGGGTCATCTCCCAGCACATCGAGGGCGGCCGGCCGTTCCTGGGGATCTGCCTGGGCTTGCAGATGCTATTCACCCGCAGCCACGAGGACGGGCAGCACGCGGGGCTGGACCTGTACCCCGGAGAGGTGCTTCGCTTCCCGCGCCGGCCAGGGTTGAAGGTGCCGCACATGGGCTGGAACACCCTGCGGCTGACGCAGCCGGATTGCCCGCTGTTCGCCGGGCTGCCGCCGGAGCCAGCGGTGTACTTCGTCCACAGCTACTACCCAGCCCCGGCCGATCGCTCGTTCGTGGCGGCGGAGGCGGACTACCCGGAACCGTTCTGCGCCGCGGTCTGGCGGGGTAACGTGTACGCGACGCAGTTCCACCCGGAGAAGAGCCAGGACGTCGGGCTGACGATGCTGCGGAACTTCTCGCGGCTGTAGTACCGGGTCACGGCATCTCCGGCTCACCCTCGCCCTCGCCCTCGACGCGGATCGTCGCGGTCACGCCGCCGCCGAGGCTGGTCTGGAGCCTCACGTCTTTCCGCACCACGCCCGGCTTGTTCGGCTTGAACTTGACCGTCACGATCTGGGTCGGGCTGGCGGCCGGGAACGTCTCCACGGACACCCCGTCGGCGTCCTCGGCCACCGGTTGCACGACGAACGCGGTGCCGTTGGTGCCACGAACGATGACCCGTAACGTCCCCGTCTGACCGACCGTCACCTTGCCGAACCGGGCGGCGTCCGTGCTCAGCGTGACCGGGGCCTGGACGGTGCCGGTGACGTTCACCTGGACGATCGGGGCGGTCGGGTCGTTGGTTCGCAGCCCGATCACCTCGGCCACCGGGCCGGCCGGGGCGTCCGGCTTCAACGCCACACTGACCTGGTACTTGGACCCGAGAAACCCGCTGCCCACCTGCTTGACCTCGACGTCGATCGGCCCGGCCGGTGGGATCACGCCGACGATCTTCCAGTCTCGCTGCCGGCCGCTGTACTCGACCGTCACGGCCTGCGGCGCAACCCTGGCCCCCTGTGCGATGGTGCCGAAGTGGACCCGGCCGGGGCTGAGCTGCACGTCGGTACGGCTGTTCGCCTGGATGCGCAGGACGGCGGTGTTCTGGAACTCGGTCTGGTCGAGGACGCCGCGGAAGGTCACGTAGATCGTGGTGGCGTTGTCCCCCTTGAACCGGGCGCTGTCCATTGTGACGACGAAGTCCGCCGCCTCGTTCGGCTGGAGGACCTTCATCGGCGGGTACGCCTCCAGGCACCCGCACGACCGACGGATGTCGGTCACCTGCACCGGCACGTCGTAGATGTTGGTGACCGTGAACCGATGGACGCACAGGGTCCCGTGCGGCACCGTGCCGAAGTCCTTCACGATGACCGGCGGCGAGTCCTGGCGGGGGTTCTGGGCGATGTCGGGCAGGAAGAACTTGTTGGCCCACGGCACCGGTTGCTCGGACGGCTGGGCCGAAGCGGTCGCGGCGGCGAGCAAGCAGAACGTCGCGGTGCAAATCAAGCGGGTCATCCACGCGCCTCCTGCCGCGCGACCGGGGACCGACGAGGCAACCGTCCCTGGGTCCGGGGCACCACGTCTTATCGGCACCGGACGCCCCAGCGGCCCACCCGCACGCGCGGTCGGGTCCGAGATCGCAGCCCCACCACCCTATTTGACAGGCAGGGGCTCACTATCTTACCCAATCCCACAGTCCCCGGCGAACCCCGAGCGGCAACGAGGGGTCGGTGTGGCCGGGATCACGCCCCCGGCGCTGATCCAAGCGCCCTGTCTGGGTAAGCTACCCCCTCGCTGACGCTCGGGGTTCGCCTGTTACGCCCACTTCTGCTTGATGAACTGGATCCCCTGCTGGTACACCTCCTCGGGCGACGGGAACAGGTCCCGCCAGACCCGGGTCGCGGCGGCCAGGTCCGGCAGCGCCCGGCCGAACGCCTCGATCACCAGCCAACCGTCGTAACCCGTCTTCTTGATCGCCTGGAACGCCTCGTCCCACCGCACCTGACCGGTGCCGGGGGTGCCGCGGTCGTTCTCGCTGATATGGACGTGCGCCATCACCGGCGCGACGGTCTGGATGGCGGAGGCTTGCGACTTCTCCTCGATGTGAGCGTGGAACGTGTCGTACATGCACCGGAAGTTCGGGTGGTTCACCGTCTGCACCAGTGCCTTCGCGTCGGCCGCGGTGGTCAGGAAGTAGCACTCGAACCGGTTCAGGTACTCGATGGCCAGCGTCAGGTTCGCCCCCTTCGCGAACTCCGCGGCCTGCCGCAGCACGTCGGCCCCTCGACTCTTCTCGTCGGATGTCGGCCCGGTCCCGGAGAAGACGCCCAGCGGCGAGTGGTATGGCCCACACATCGCCACGCTGCCGAGGACGTGGTTCATCTCGACCGCCCACTTGAGCCGCTCGACGGCCTTCTGACGGACGGCCGCGTCCGGGCTGATCGGGTTGGCCTCTGGCGTCATGATTGTGACAGTGGAGCACTGCAACCCCTGGCGGTCGAGTTCGGCGCGGACGGCCTTGTAGTGGTCGGCGGTGCCGTCGAAGAGGGGCAACTCGACCCCGTCGAACCCGGCGGCCTTGATCTTCGCGATGGTCGGGAAGTCGGCCTCGGTAACAAAGCCGGTCCAGAGGAGAAGGTTCATCCCGATCTTCATGGGCTGCTCCGGTGGGTTCTGAGGGTCGGCGGCATTGTCCGGCCGCACGGCGCTCGCGGCAAGGGGCCGGCCGTTGACACCAATTGGAACGATGGTACAGTTGTGAACACACGTCACCCTGAGGGCCACCGTCATGCCCCGGATTGCACCCGACTATCCGCTCCGATTACTCATGAAGCTGCTGGACGAGGGGTTCGACGTGAAAGCCTGGCACGGCCCGAACCTCCGCGGCTCCCTGCGGCGGGTAGACGCCCAGACCGCCGCGTGGCGTCCGGGGCCGGGCCGCAAGTGTGTCTGGGAGCACGCCGTTCACGCCGCGTACTGGAAGTACACGGTCCGCCGGCGGTTGCTCGGCGAGGACCGCGGCTCGTTCCCGCTCAAGGGGAGCAACTGGTTCGTGCGGCCGGACCCGGCGGTCCACCGCGACGACTGGGAGAAGGCGTGGAAGGCCGACCTGAAGCTGCTCGACCAGACGCACGCGACGTTGCGGGACGCGGTCGCGGACCTGTCGCCGGACGAATTGCCGGTGGTCCCGCCAGGGAGCAAGACCACCACCGGCGACCTCGTCTACAGCATCGCGATGCACGACGTCTACCACGCCGGACAGGTGCAACTCATCAAGCGGCTTAAGGCGAACGGCCGGCGTCAGCCGGCTGGTGGGTAACATCACACACCAGCCAGCTGGTGGGTAGCATCGCACACCAGCCGGCTGACGCCGGCCGTTCGCCTTGATCGATCGTTACGCGAGTTGCTCCTTGCCCATCATCCGCAGCAGCCGCTCGGCCGCCGCCGCGGCGAACAGCGGGTCGTTGATGTGCAGATCCAGCTCGACCACCTCGATGCCCGGTGCCACCCAGTTGCGGATACTTTCGAACAGCGCCCGGTCCGCCTCCGGCCACCAGAACGGCTTGCCCTCCGCGTCGATCGCCGACACCCCCTTGAGCGGCAACAGGATCGCCGTCGGCCCCTTCGCGGCGCTGGCCTTCTCGGCGATCTCCTTGCCGATCCGGTCGTTCTCCTCCGGGGTGGTCCGCATCAACGTCACCGTCGGGTTGTGCTGGTAGAACCGCCGGTCCTTGTACTTCGTCGGCACCGTCTCCGGCGGGCCGAAGTTGACCATGTCCACGGCCCCGACTGAGATCACCTGCGGCACCCCGGCCAGCGCCGCCGCGGTCAACCGGTCCGGTCCGGCGTTGAACACGCCGCCGGCCAGCTCGTCGGCCAGTTCGGTCGTCGTGATGTCCAGTACGCCAGCGATCAGCCCGTCGCGGACCAGACCCTCCATCGTCCGCCCGCCGGACCCGGTGGCGTGGAACACCAGCACCTCGAACCCCGCCGCCTCGACCGCCTTCCGCGCCGCCTCGACGCACGGCGTCGTCACCCCGAACATGGTCGCGGTGACGAGCGGCTTGTCTTCTGGCTTCACTGACTCCTGACTCCTGACTCCTGACCCCTGGACCATCCCGGCCATCGCCGCGGCGGCGTTGTCCAGCACCAGCCGGCTGATGCGATTCACGCCGGAGATGTCCACGACGGAGTACAGCATCATCACGTCGCGGGTGCCGACATAAGGCTGCACCTGACCGCTCGCCAGGGTGCTGACCATCAGCTTCGGGACGCCCAGCGGCAGCGCCCGCATCGCCGCGGAGCCGATCGTCGTGCCGGCCGATCCGCCCAGGCTCAGCACGCCGGAGAGCCGCCCCTCGCGGTGCAGCCGCGCCGCCAGTTTCGCCGCCGCGTCGGCCGCCACGGTGACCGCCCGGCCACGGTCGGCGGCCGCCCGCAGTAGTTCGACATTTACGCCAGCCGCTGCGAACAACTCCTCCCGCGAGACGTCGGGGGTGAACGACGCGGGGCCGAGAACCCCGGCGTCGGCCACCAGGGTCGGCACCCCGGCCGCGGCCAGCCGGTCCCGCACGTATCCGATTTCCGCACCCTTCGTATCCAGAGTACCGATCAGCAGTACGGCCACGGATTTCCCCCCCGTTCTCAGTCGGATAACCGCGAGACTCGGCGCACGCCTGAAAAGTGAATGCTATGTTACCGGTGAAACCGTCCGACGCCACGACTCCGTCCGCGAGTGGGCACCCATGCATCCCGTGCTGGTCCGCATCTTGAAGCAGGGCATCCCGGTCGCCCTGATCCTCGCCGCACTCGGCTACCTGATGGCCGAGGCCGCCGGGATGTTTTTCTCCATGCAGGCGGGCGGGGACTCGTCGATCCGGGTGACGGTCGGGGACGCGCCCGCGACGGCAGACGGCAGCGAAGACCTGACCCGATCCCTTCAGCGCCGGCTGCCGTTCACGCTGGCGGGCTGGGGGTTCGGGCTGGTCGTCGTGGTCGAGTTGTTGCTGAGCGTCTTGCGCGGCCGCAAGCCGGCGGTCCCGTCTGCCCCGAAGGCCGTCCCGACGGAGGACGAGACCGAGAAGCTGCTCAACCAGCTCCTCCAGCAGGCGGACGCGGCCGAGGCCGGCCGCGCGAAGGCTGCCACCGACACCCCGCCTCCGGGCGCTCCTTGCCCTGTCCCGTCGGCCTCCGAGAATAGCCCGGTCAACAACTGACCCGGACACTCGGCGGGCCTCTCCATGCTCCCACGCGATGAAATCCTCTCCCGGCTGCGCGCACAGGTCGCGGCCGGTCGCCCCGTAGTCGGCGGCGGCGCCGGCACCGGACTGTCGGCCAAGTGCGCCGAGTTGGGCGGCATCGACCTGATCATCATCTACAACTCCGGTCGGTTCCGCATGGCCGGCCGCGGGTCGCTCTCCGGGATGATGCCCTACGGAGACGCCAACCAGATCGTCATGGACATGGCCCGCGAGGTGCTGCCGGTCGTCGAGCGGACGCCCGTGCTGGCCGGCGTCTGTGGCACCGACCCGTTCCGGGTGATGAAGCGGTTCCTGGCCGACGTCCGCGACGCGGGGTTCAGCGGCGTGCAGAACTTCCCGACCGTCGGGCTGATCGACGGCAGCTTCCGGCAGAACCTCGAAGAGACGGACATGGGGTTCGGCAAGGAGGTGGAGATGATCGCCGCGGCGAGCGACATGGGGCTACTGACGTGCCCCTACGTCTTCACCGAGAAGGAGGCCGAGGCGATGGCCGCGGCCGGCGCGGACGTATTGATCCCACACATGGGGCTGACGACCAAGGGCACCATCGGCGCGAAGACCGCGATGACCCTGGCGGACGCCGCGAAGCGGGTTCAGAGCCTCAGCGACGCGGCGAAGCGGATCAACCCGAACGTCCTGGTGCTTTGCCACGGCGGCCCGATCTCGGAGCCTGAGGACGTGCGGTTCGTACTGGAGAACACGAAGGGCGTGGTCGGCTTCTTCGGGGCGAGCAGCATCGAGCGGCTGCCGACCGAGGTGGCGATCACCAACTGCGTCAAGCAGTTCAAGGGGCTGAGTCTATAGGTGGTGTAGCGGTCCGGGCCGCATCGCGGCCCCAAATCGCGCTAGTACCGCCAGATGAAGTCCACCGTGAATCGGTAGTCGAAGAAGTCCTTGTTACCGATCATCGGCATCTCGTAGGCCACGCCGAGTTCGGTGTTGCGGGTCATCTTCACCCGCCCGCCGACCGCGCCGGTGACCATGCTGCTCCCCTTCCCCAGCGACCCGAAGTTGATCAGGTCGCGGCCCTCCCCGCTGATGAATCGAGCACTGCCGTCGGTCGTGTAGTGGAACCAGTTCATTTCCAGCACCGGGTAGAACCGGTGCGCGTTGCCGATGTCGAACGACAGGTGCGTACTCAGGTACAGGTAGTCGCTCCGCAGGCTGTCCGTCGAGAACGAGTACCCCGTCGAGACCATGCCGTTGAACGTACCGAGTCGGTTCGCCAGGAACCGCTGGCTGAACGTCACGTACGGCACGATCGACAACGACCCGGTGTCCTGGTAGACCGACCCCGACCCGATCGGAATCTGGAACTGCGCCCCGGCGGCCAAGATGGTGGCGTACTCCGGGTCGCGGATCAGCGTCACTTTCGGGCTCAGCCAGATCTCGGACAAGCCGAAGTCGCCGTCATAGGCTGGGTTCTTCGCGTTCACGGAGACGCCGCCGATCTTGTTGAGCGTAACCGAGAACCGCTCACCGAACGCCAGCCGGGTTTGCGCGCCGAGGAACCAGATGTCGCCGCCCTGGAAGTTCGGCTGACTGTTGGGGATCTTTTGGTAGATGAACAGCGGGCGGATCTCGGTCATCGCTCGCGGATCTTCGAACAGAAACGGGTTCGTGATCGGCGAGACGACGCAGTCGAACGCGCGATCCGAACGGAACCACCCCTGCCGGGCCTCCGTGCCGACCACGTCATTGATCTTGTCGCCCCACTTGCCGGACTCCCGCTCGCGGTCCGGGTCGGGGCGCAGCGGGCGGCTGAACAGTTCGTCGCCGCGGACCGGTCGCTCGGACCGGCGGACTGCCTCGTCGGGCCGGTAAGACACCGGGGAAACGTCCCGTGGCGGTGTCAGCCGCGCGGCCGGCGGTGGTGGAAGGTCCGGGGCGGATGAGCGGGCGCGAACGGCCGGAGAACGGGTGGAACCAGCGGACGCGACGGGCGGCAGCAGCAGGGCGGCGGGGTCAGGGCGCGGATCGGCGGCCGGCGATGCCGCGACGCACCCGACGACCCAGGCCAGTGCCGCAGCGCGGCCGCGCATGCCCCCGCCCTCCTTGGCGCCCACCGGGGTCGTCGTGACCTCCGGCGACACTTCACTTCCTCAGATCGGGCACGGAGGCGAGCTAGCCGCACGGGTTCGGCGGGAATCGGCTGTGCCCAGACTGACTCCGGCCCCGCGACCGTCACAGCTTCCGCAGATTCACTCGGCTACGGCATGACCCGCAGCGTTACCTTCGACGGGTGCTCGGCTGAGCGGTAGACGCGGTGCGTCTGCTTCTTGAAGTCGTCCGCCTTCGCCGAGTAGATGTCGGTGAAGGTCTGCGGGTTGCGGTCCACCAGCGGGAACCAACTGCTCTGCACCTGCACCATCAGCCGGTGCCCGGGGCGGAACGTGTGCAGCGTGTCCGGCATCGTGAACTTCACCTTCGTCACCTTTCCCGGCTCGAACGGCGCGGGCTTCTCGAAGCTGTCGCGGAACTTGCCGCGCATCACGTCGCCGCGGACGAGTTGCTGGTAGCCACCCATCTTCACACCGGTCGGGTTCGGCTCCGGGTCGGGGTAGTCGTCCGGGTACACGTCGATCACCTTCACCACCCAGTCGGCGTCGGTGCCGGTCGTGCTGACGGCCAGTTCCACCTCGACCGGCCCGGCGACGGTCAAGTCCTTTTCCAGCACGTCCGTTTGGAAGACGAGTACGTCCGGCCGGGTCGCGGCGAACCGCTGGTCGGCGGTCATGTACTCCTGGGCCATCCCGATCGTCGTCTTGTTGATGAACGGCACCGGCCTGGCCGGGTCGGAGACGAACTCGTCGAACTCGCCAAGGGAGGAACTGCCGCCGATCCCCTCCTGTTGCTGCATGAGGTTCCCCTCACCGCGCAGATAGAACGCGGTCGGTTCCGCCGCCTTCGGCGGCCAGGCGTCGTACTTTCGCCAGACGTTGGTGCCGGTCTCGAACACCCACGCTTTCGGGAGCTTCAGGTCGCCCTTCCCCTTCAGGTGGTACTCGAAGAACGGTAACTCGATGTGTTCGCGGTAATACTCGCCGGTCTTGGCGTTGAACGTCACGTCCCCGAGTTTGTCGCCGTCCTGCCGGCCCCAGCCGCCGTGGACCCACGGGCCCATGACCAGGTGATTGCCGCCCTTCGGCACTCCGGTCGCCTCGACCCGCTTGAACGTCTCCAGCGCCCCGAACAGGTTCTCGGCGTCGAACCACCCGCCCACGGTCATCACGGCGGGCCGGATGCCCTTGATGTGCGGTCGGACGTTCCGGGCCTTCCAGTAGTCGTCATAGGTGCCGTGCTTCAATACTTCATTCCAGAACGACACCTGCCCCTTGAAGTGCTTCTTGTCGGCGTTGGCGAGCGGACCCATCTTCAGGAAGAACTGGTAGCCGTCCGGCGTCTCATGGTCGAACGGCAGGTACGGCCATTTCTTCCACGGCTCCGGCGTCGGCCGGCCGAAGTTGGCGAAGAAGTTGAAGAAGTGCGGCAGGAACAGCGCCCCGTTGTGGTGGAAGTCGTCGCCCATGAACCAGTCGTTCACCGGAGCCTGCGGCGACGCGCACACCAGCGCCGGGTGGGCGTCGATCATCCCGCAGACGGTGTAGAACCCGGGGTACGAGATGCCGGTCTGCCCGACCTTGCCGTTGTGGACCCTGACGGTCTTCAGGAGGTAGTCGATCGTGTCGCGGGTGTCGGTGCTCTCGTCCACGATCTTCGGCCCGCGCTCGGGGTTGATCGGCCGCATGTTGACGAACTCTCCCTCGGACATCCACCGGCCGCGGACGTCCTGGTAGGCGAAGATGTATTTCGCCTTGGCGAACGCCGGCCCCGGGCGGAGCGTGTCCGGGTAGCGATCCACGCCATACGGGGCGACGCTGTATGGCGTGCGCATCAGGAGGATCGGGTACGTCTGGGAGTCGTCCTTGGGGACGTAGACGGCGGTGAACAGCAGCTTGCCGTCCCGCATCGGGACGCGGTACTCGTACTTGGTGTAATTCGCCTTGACGAATTCCAGGCCCTGGGCTTGCAGGGCGGGCGATTGGGCGAGTAGCGCTGCGGCGATCCAGGCAATGCGCATGACCGATTACCCTGGGTTGTCTCTCAGGAACCGCTCGATCTCCCCCGCCTCGTCGTCGGCGAGCCGCCAGTCCGCGGCCCCGACCAACTCCTTCAACTGCCCCGGCTTCCGCGCCCCGACGATCGCCCCGGTGACGGCCGGGTGTCGCAGCACCCAGGCGATCGCCACTTCCCCCGGCGTTCGCCCGTGCCGGACGCCGATCTGTTTCAGCAGTTCCACCAGCCGCAGGTTCCGCGAGAACAGCGGCTCCTGAAAGTGCCGGTTCTTCTCCTTGCGCCAGTCGTCGGCCGGCAGCGCCGCCAGCCGCTCGCGGGTCCACGCCCCGGTCAGAAGCCCCGACTGCATCGGTGAGTAGACGATCACCCCGATATTGTTTGCGGAGCAGTACGGCAGGATCGACTCCTCCACGTCGCGGCGGAGCATCGAGTACGGCGGCTGCAACGAGGTGATCGGCCCATATCTCGCCACGCGGGCCATCTGGTCGGCGTTGAAGTTCGACACGCCGATCCAGCGGACCTTCCCCTCCTCCTTGAGCTTGACCATTGTTTGCCAGCCCTCCTCCGTGTCCTCCTCGGGTTCGGGCCAGTGGACCTGGTACAGGTCGATCACGTCCACCTTGAGCCGCCGTAGGCTCGCCTCGCACTCGCGGCGGATGCTGTCGGCCTTCTGCGACTTGCCGATTTGCCCACCATCGTCCCACACCCGGGCGCATTTGGTGAACACATACGGTCGGTCCCGTACACCCTCCAGCGCCTTCGCCACGACCTCTTCCGAGTGGCCGAGGCCGTAGACGGCGGCGGTGTCGATCCAGTTGACCCCGAGGTCGAGCGCCTCGCGGATGGTGGCGACGCTGTCGGTGTCGTCCTGAGCGCCCCAGCCGAACGCCCACCCGCCGCCGCCGATCGCCCAGGCGCCGAACCCGACAGGCGTGATGTGCAGGTCCGAATTACCAAGCCGTCGGGTGTGCATGAATCGCCTCTTGTAGGGTGGGTCGAGTCTTCGAGGCCCACCGTTGCGCCCACCCGAAGATGTGCCTCGAAGACTCGACCCACCCTACAAGATTATCCAAATAACGGCAGGATCGGCTGCCCGGCGGAGATCGGCATCGGCCGCTTGAGTTGGTCTTGCACCTCGGTCGCCGGGTCCAGGCCCAGCGCGTGGTAGACCGTCGCGGTCACATCGTCGGGCCGCAGCGGGTCGTCCTTCGGGTACGCCCCGCTCGGGTCGGACGCCCCGTAGGTAACCCCGCCGCGGATGCCGCCGCCGAACAGGACCACGCTCTGGCAAGGCGGCCAGTGGTCGCGGCCGGCGTCCTTGTTGATCTTCGGCGTCCGCCCAAAATCACCGGTCCAGTACACCAGCGTCTCGTCGAGCAACCCGCGGTCGGAGAGGTCGTCGATCAGCGCCGACAGGGCCGCGTCGGTGTGCGGCAGGCGACTGTCCTTGAGCGTCTTGAAGTTATCCTTGTGCGTGTCCCAGCCGCCGATCCCGCGGGAGTAATAGACCGTCACGAACCGCACCCCCGCCTCCACCAGCCGGCGGGCCAGCAGCACGCTCTGACCGTAGGTGTTGCGGCCGTACTTCTCGCGCAGCGCCGCCGGCTCCTCGCCGATCGCGAACGCCTTCTGCGTCTCTGGTGACGTGAGCAGGTCCACCGCGCGGGCCTGGTACTCGCCCATCCCCTTCGCCGCGGCCCCGTCGGCAAGTTGGCTGAGCTTCGCCAGGTCGTCGCGGATCGCCTCCCGGTCGCCGACCCGGTTGACGCCGATGCCGTCGGGCAGCGTCAACTCCGTGACCTTGAAGTCCTTCTTGTTCGGGTCGCCCAGCGCCCAGAGCGGGTCGTACGCCTTGCCGAGGAACCCAGCGAACTCACCCGGCGTGCGGAACGGACCGTCGGCGATCATCCACGGCAGCGCCACCGACGCTGGCACCTTGCCGCGGTCCGGCGTCAGGTAATCGACGACGCTGCCGGGGTGCGGGAAGTCGGTGGCCGAGGCGTTCGCGGTGACGATGTCCGTCAGCGGCTCGCGGCCGGTCAGCGAGTAGTACGCCCCGGAGTTGTGCGCCCCCTTGGAGTGCCGGACGCTGCGGACTACCGCGTACCGGTCGGACCGGGCGGCGAGCTTCGGCAGGTGCTCGGTGACGAGCAGGCCGGGGGTCTTCGTGGCGATCGTCTTGAACTCGCCGCGGACCTCGGCGGGGGCGTTCGGCTTGGGGTCGAACGTGTCGATGTGGCTCGCCCCGCCGAACTGGAACAGCAGGATAACGCTTTTCGCCTTCGGCTTGCGGACCGCCCCCGACCGCTCGGCGCGGAGCAGGCTGGGCAGGGAGAGTCCGGTCAGGCCGACGGCCCCGAGCTTCAGCAGGGTGCGGCGGGTCGGGTGGGTGCGGCGGAAGTCCGGGCAGGGCACGGCGGCCTCCGGGCAGGAGGACGGGAGGCGGGGTGGGATGCCCAATTATGCTCCAACGCGCGGCCGGCCCGCAACCGCCAACCGCTCACGATCCCGACTCGGACAGTCAGACCGCCACCTTCTCAGTGTGTCGGTCTGGCGGCCTGACCCCCTGTTTTCGGCCGTCGCCTCAACCGTAGGGGGTCAGAGCGCCAGGGCGCCACTTATTTGAGGGTGCCGATGTGGCGCCCTGGGTGGCCAAACGTTGACCACCCGGTTCGGAGGCCAGACTCGGGTAATGCTTTTATCCGCCACGGACGGGAGTTGTCAAACCGCTGGGAGGGCGAGGCTCCTGCCGATCCGCAGGCCTCGGCCTGGCAGGAGCCTCGCCCTCCCACAAGAGAGTCGAACGGTGGTGGGATTCCGCACTCAGACCGCGACGGACTCTGCCTTGCGGCGGAGCCGGCGGGCCAGGCTGAGCGCCCCCAGCCCCGCGGCCCCGACGGCCAGCACGGTCGCCGGCTCCGGTACGGGGACGAACGTCACCGTCAGCGCGTCGGGCGTGCCGGTCAGCGTGTACCCGGACGGGTCAAACGTGAAGCCGCTCGCCGTGATGTCGAAGCGGTCCGGGCTGAAGCCGCCGGTCGGGTAGAGCATCATCCCGGTCCCCTCGGCGGAGAGGACCGACAGGGTGTACTCCAGCCCAAACTGGAGCGCCTCGACAGCGAAGAGTACGAGACTCAGCTTGTTGGAGGTGGTCAGCCCGGTCAGGTCGATGTCCCCCGCGCCAAGGGTGCGGAACTGGCTACCGACGGTCCGCGAGTTGCCGACCGCAATCCGCAGGGTGCTGCCGGCGTCGAACTTCGCCGGGTTGTTGCTGTTCAGGGTCAGGGTGGCGACCGTGGACCCGTCGCCGGGCTGAACGGTCCCGCCGGTCTCGACGGTCAGCCGTCCGCCGGTGCCGGTGCCGAGTTGCCCGCCGCCGGACAGGGTGGCCCCCGCCGCAACTGTGACCGAACTGGCCCCGAGTTGCCCGGCCACCGTCAGCGTGCCGGCGTTGACGTTCGTGACCCCGGTGTAGGTGTTGATCCCGGACAGGACCAGAGTTCCGGTCCCCTCCTTGTGGAGCCGACCTGCGCCGGAGATCACCCCCGCGTAGGTCGTGGTGTCCGTCGGGCTGAACGCCAGCGTGCTCCTGTTCACCACGTCCCCGGGGATCGCCCCGCCCGGGGCAACCCGGAGGACGCCGCCGTCAATGGTCGTCAGTCCGCCGTAGGTGTTGGCGCCCTGCAACTCGAGGGTGAAGTTCCCGGCCTTGGTCAGCCCGCCCGCCCCGCTGAGGACGCCGGCCAGCGTGACCTGTCCGCCCCCGGACCCGCCGACGACCAGCCCCTTCGGAGCGGAGATGTTGTTGGCGATCAGGAACGCGCCGGAATTCTTCTGCTCGATCATCGGGACGACGTCGAACCCATTGTCGTTGCTCATCGCCAGCGGGTTGCCGGCGATCGTGTTCGTGACGGAGGCGGCGCTGTCGAGCCGCAGCCGGTTGAGCTTGAAAGCGGCGGCCGGCAGGTCGTTGGTCGAGGTGTACGCGGCGCTGCTGGTCGCGCCGCCGAAGGTCAGCACCATGTTGTGCGTCACCTCGCCGACCGGGGCCAGAACCCGCTGGTCCGCGGAGTTGGTGATGACCGAGTTGCGCCACTTCGTGCCCGCGATCCCGGCCGCGCCGGCCGACCAGTTGCCGGCGGTGTTGTCCCACTCGTAGGTGTTCCAGCCCAGGTCGAGCAGCATCCCGATCTCGATCCCGGAGAACTGACGGGCGGTCTGGCCGGGGAGGATGGTCGGGCTCAACACCATCGCGGCGGTAGCGCCGGACTCGTCGAGGTGGTTGAGGCTCGACCCGGCCTCGAACGGGTTGGGGGCGGACAGCCTGATGCGATTCCCGCCGTTGGCCGCCACGCCGAACTCACCACCCCAGTAGACGCTACCGCTGGTCAGAACGGACGTGTCGCCGTTGAACCCGGTGTTGTCCGCGTTGAGCAGTCGGTCGCTGCCCGTCGCCGACTTGTACAGGAACCGGTCGAACCGGTAGTAGGTTGTGGAGGTGGACCCCTCCCGCGAGCTGCCGTTGTCGAGGATCGCGGACGCGAAGTGCATCGCGTGGGCCATCTCGTGCAGCACAACGCTGTACAGGTCGTACTGGCTGCTGCCCGGCGCGTTACTGGACGACCCGGCTGCGTACCAGGTGTGCGCGGTGCCGAGGTTGAAGTTGACCGTCCCGGTGCCACTGGCCTGCCCAGGATCAAAGTTCCCTGTCGCCTGCCGGTACAATCCGCCGACGACCGAGGTCGGGGACGACGTGTCCCACCCGAACAACGTCCCGCCCACAGCCAGGTCGTCGGGGGACCCGGCGGACACGGACGGCTGCCAGTCGAAGCCGATCGTCCCCCGGCCGTCGAGGATGTTGTTGGAGAGGTAATCGGCAACCGACAGTATTGTCTGCTGTCGGAGCGCCACCTGGGTCGGGTCGGCAAACCCGTAGGTCTGTCCTGGAGCGACATCGGCGAAACTGAAGTTCCAGGTCAACCGGTCCTGGGCTGGGGCGGCCGAAGGAGCCAGCAGAGTCGGGACCAGGACGAGGCAATATCGGACCAGGCGCGGCAAGCGCATGAAGACGACCTCGAATGCTGGAGGGCGAATTCCCGGAGAGAATGAACC
>DATLIF010000232.1:0-3038 GCA_035539575.1 Fimbriiglobus sp.
GGACGATAAGCACATTGTTCCCGGGCTTCTTCTTCTGTAACCGTTCACTGCAGTAGCCGGTGATGGAACGGTCCCATATCCTTCCGGCGGCATGACGCCCCCATCGCTACCCCCCGCGGTCTTCGACGCCCTGCCCCCGGCCGTGCAGGCGTACATCCGGTATCTCGAAGCTCGACTCGCCGACCTCGAAGCTCGGCTCGGTCAGACCTCCGCGAACTCGTCGAAGCCCCCGTCCTCCGACCCGCCACACGCCAAGCCGGCTCCGCCGCGGACGCCGTCCGGGAAGCAGAAGGGCGGCCAGCCGGGGCACCCGAAGCGGTCACGGCCCGATCTGCCCCCGGACACCGTCATCGAGTTGCGGGCCGGCACGTGCGACCGCTGCGCGCACCCTTTGGCCGGGGATGACCCCGCCCCGCTCCGCCACCAGGTCGTCGAGATCCCGCCGGTCCGCCCGCACGTCACCGAATACCGCCGCCACCGGCTCCCGTGCCCGCGGTGCCGCCAGGTCACCTGCCCGCCCCTTCCGGCCGATGCTCGGGGCGGATACGGGCCGCGGGTGCAGGCGGTGTGCGCCCTCCTCAGCGGCGCGTACCGGGTTGGGAAGCGGGGCATCGCCCGGCTGTGCGGCGACCTGTTCGGGGTGCCGATCAGCCCGGCCGCCGTGTGCGACCTCCAGCGCAAGACGGCCGCCGCCCTGGAGCCGGTCGTCCAGGCGGCCCACGCCCACGTCGCGGGCAAGCCGGCGAACGTGGACGAGACCGGGTGGCGGGAGGGGCGCAAGCGGGGCTGGCTGTGGGTCGCCGTGACCGCCGGCGTGACCGTCTTCGTGGTCCGCCTGTCCCGCGCCCGGAAGGTGCTCGGCGAGCTGATCGAGGGCCGGCCCGGGGTGCTGACCACCGACCGCTACCCGGTCTACGACCACCTCCCGGTCGGCCAGCGCCAGGTCTGTTGGGCGCATCTCCGCCGGGACTTCCAGGCGATGATCGACCGCCGGAACGCCGGGTCGGGGGTCGGTGAAGATCTGCTGATGTACGCCGACATCCTGCTGATGCAGTGGAAGCGGGTGCGGGATGGGACGATGACCCGCCGCGGGTTCCGCCAGTCCTACCTCGGGTGGGTCCGGGACGAAGTACGACTCCTGCTCGGCCGCGGGGCCGCCTGCGGGTGCGCGGTGACGGCCGGGGTGTGCCGGGAACTGCGGGCCGTCGAGCCCGCCCTGTACACCTTCGCACAAGTCGAGGGGGTGGAGCCGACGAACAACGCGGCCGAGCGGGCGCTTCGCCATGCCGTCTGTTGGCGGAAGACGAGCTACGGGACCGACTCGCCGGACGGTAGCCGGTTCGTCGAGCGGGTGCTGACCGTGGTCGCCACGTGTCGCCAGCAGGGATGTGAGGCGCTGGCATTTCTGACCGACGTCATCCGGGCCACCACAGTTGGAGACGTGCTGCCATCGCTCATTCCCGTACCTAATTCGGCCGACTCGGCGGCTACAATCGGCTCATAGCTGGCAACTCGGTAGGTCGGCCGCTGCGTGACGGCCGGCGTCGGCAGAAGCTCATTCGCTCCCACATCCCGGCTGCTTCGTTCGGTCCGGTGCGAGCTACCATCGCGCCGCGAGCAGAGTGCCCGGCCGAGGGCTCGTCGATGGATGCACCGGACGACATCCGAGCGAGGTACGACCTGCTCAAGCCTCATTTGAAAGGCCGGTTCCGACGCCTGTGGGCGGGGGCCGAGGCACTATCACTCGGGCGGGGCGGACAGACGAGGGTGGCGTCGATCACCGGGATCTGCGCGCCCACGGTTGCCAGGGGTATCCGTGAACTCAAGGGGGTCGAGCTACCGCGCCCTGTCCCGGCCGACGAATCCAGTGGTGTGCTGACCAAACTCGTCGGCCGGCCTCGGATCGAGAAGAAGGATCCTGCCATACTTGCGACCTTGGAGCGGTTACTCGCGGACGAGGTCGCGGGGGACCCGATGAGCGACCAGCGATGGGTCCGGTGCAGCCTCCGGAAGCTGCGGATCCGGCTGGCGGCGGAAGGGCATCACGCCTGTCTACAAACGATCGCCGAGTTGCTGAGAAGGATGGGCTATTCGTTAAAAGTGAACCACAAGAAGCGGACCGCGTCGGGGAGCCCCGGTCAGGACCAGCAGTTCCAACACATCGCGGAGCAGAAGCAAACGTTCCTGAAGGCCGGGTTGCCGGTCATCAGCGTGGACACGAAGAAGAAGGAACTCATCGGGGACTTCAAGAACAACGGCCGGGCCTGGTGCCGGGAAGCGACTGAGGTCAACCAGTACGACTTCTCCACCGGGGCGGAGTGCCTGGCCGTCCCGTACGGGGTGTACGACGTCAGCAAGAACAGCGGCTACGTGACGGTCGGGGTGTCCCACAACACCGCGGCATTTGCCGTGTCGTCGATCGTCCGGTGGTGGGAGCAACGAGGGCAGATCGACCACCCCGGCGCGAAGGAGTTGCTGATATTTGCGGACGGGGGCGGCGGAAATGGGAGCCGGGCGCGGGCTTGGAAGTTCAACCTGCAGAGGATGGTAAGCGACAAGTACGGGCTGAAAATAACGGTCTGCCACTACCCACCCGGATGCTCGAAGTGGAACCCGGTTGAGTACCGGCTATTCAGCCAGATCAGTATCAACTGGGCGGGGAAGCCACTGCGGTCGCTGCCACTGATGCTCGGGTACATTCGAGGGACCACTACGACCACCGGCCTTGTAGTCGAAGGCGTGTTGGACGAGGGCACCTACCAGAAGGGTCAGAAGGTGACGAAAGAAGAGTTGAGTCAACTACGTCTCGAAGCTCATCCCGATCGTCCGAACCTGAGCTACACGATCAGCCCGCGAACTTGAACGCCTGCGGTCGGCGAAAAGCCGTGAACGGTTACGATGACCTTTAATCCCTTCGCCTGCGGACAGGTGGCGTCCCCCATGAGGTAGGTGATTTGACTCATTCGGTGGCCCTCCCATCCGCCCGGCGGTTAGGCTATCCCGCCTAGCTCCGCACAGCGGTGAGTTGCCATCGGTCG
>DATLIF010000233.1:0-1534 GCA_035539575.1 Fimbriiglobus sp.
GAAGTAAACCGTGAGCGGCGGGGCGTAGGCCCCGCCGCTTCTCATCCCTTGATGACCCCGATCGGCCGCATCCGCGCGACCTTGCGCGACAGGTTCGCCTGGTGGACCGTTTCCACCACGTCATCCACATTCTTGTAAGCCCGCGGCTGCTCCTCCGCGAGACCGTGGCGGCTGCTGGCCATCGCGATGACGCCGCGGCTCTCCAACTCCTTGTCGATCCGGCGGCCGGCCGCGTCCTTGACCGCTGCGGTGCGGCTCATCGCCCGGCCGGCCCCGTGACATGTGGTGCCGAACGTTCGCTGCATGCTCCCCTCGGCCCCGACCAGCACCCAGCTTGCCCGGCCCATGTCGCCGGGGATGATGACCGGCTGGCCCACGGCTCGGTACGCTTCTGGCACCTCCGGGTGCCCGGCCGGGAACGCCCGCGTCGCCCCCTTGCGGTGGACCCAGACCTTCTTCGGCTTGCCGTGGACGGTGTGCTCCTCCAGCTTGGCGATGTTGTGCGCCACGTCGTAGAGGAGTTCCATGCCCAGATCCTCCCATGACCGGCCGAAGGTGGACGCGAACACCTCCCGGGCCTGCTGCATCAGCAGTTGCCGGTTGGTGAACCCGAAGTTGGCCGCGGCGCGCATCGCCGCGATGTACTTGCGGCCCTCGGGGCTGTCCACCGGGGCACACGCCAGTTGGCGGTCCGGCAGGTTGATACCGTACTTGCCGGGGACGTTGCGGAACTGGGCCAGGGCGTCGTCGCACACCTGGTAGCCCAGCCCGCGGCTGCCGGAGTGGATCATCACGCAGATCTGGTTCAAATCCAGCCCGAACGCCGTCGCCACGTCGGCGTCGAGGACCGCGTCCACCACCTGCACTTCGAGAAAGTGGTTGCCGCTGCCGAGCGTGCCGCACTGCTCCGAGCCGCGCTTGACGGCGTGGTCGGAGACTTCGTCCGGGTCGCCGCCGTCGATGCGGCCGTTGGCTTCGGTGTGGTCGAGATCGCGCGGCACCCCCAGGTCGCGGTCGATGACGAACCGCGGCCCCTCGCCCATGAGCCGTCGCGTCTCCTTCGGGTCAAACCTGTACTTGCCCGCCTTTCCGACTCCGGCCGGGATGGTTTGGAACAGCCCGCGGACCAACTCGCGAACGTGCGGCTTGATGTCGTCCAGGAACAGGTTCGTCTTGACCAGCCGGACGCCGCAGTTGATGTCGTATCCGACCCCGCCGGGGGAGATGACGCCACCTTCGGTGGGGTCGGTGGCGCACACACCGCCGATGCAGAACCCGTAGCCCCAGTGGATGTCCGGCATGGCCAGGCTGGCGACCTGGATACCGGGCAGCGTGGCCACGTTCGCGACCTGTTCCGGGGCCTGGTCGTTCTTGATCGCCTCGACCAGCTTTTCGCTGGCGAAGATCAGTCCGTCCACCCGCATGTCCGACCGGTGCGACTTCGGGATGCGCCAGCAGCAGGTATCGACCTGTTCCAGCGGCCCGGAATAAGCGCCCTTGCTCATGACTTGCTCTCGTAGGGCACGCACCGCGT
>DATLIF010000234.1:0-15096 GCA_035539575.1 Fimbriiglobus sp.
TCTTCTCCCTGAGTGACAACCCGGTGTCGCCGGCAACGCTGGCGGAGCACCTTCACGCGGCCGGGCTGCCGGTGACGCCGCACTTCCGGGGCGACGACCTCGGCTGGACGGCCGGCGAGTTGGTCCTGCCCGGCGGCGGCACGCCGGTGCAGCTCGGCCGGTATCTGGCGAAGGAGGACGACCTCCGCGACGACCTGAACGCCTACGCGGCCGAACTGGAGACGATGGACTTCAACCCGAACAGCCCGAAGCTGATGCAGCACGTCGTCCAGACGAAGCAACTCGTCACCCTGCGTAAGCCGTTGGACCACGCCGACGAGGCGACGCTGGAGCGGCTGTGCCTGGAGGCGGTCCGGTTCCTGGCGGCGAACTCCGACGGCGTCTACCAGATCGACGGCCAGGGCTGGTTCGCCGCGGACGGGACACTACTACTTCAGGAGTATTAACCACAAAGACACAAAGGGCACAAAGAAGGAAGACAGAAGAGAGAGTTAAGAACGAGGGCCGGATTCTCTTCTGCCTTGAACCGTGTCTTTTGTCTTCTTTGTGCCCTTTGTGTCTTTGTGGTGAACCCCTCATGGCCAACGCCGAGAAGTACCTCCGCCCGGAGGTGATCCACCAGGTCGCCCGGCTCGACCTGCGCGCCAAGTTCATCGTCGAGGGGTTCCTGAGCGGGCTGCACTCCAGCCCGTTCCACGGGTTCAGCGTCGAGTTCAGCGAGCACCGCAAGTATGTCCCCGGCGACGACCCGAAGGACCTCGACTGGAACGTCTTCGCCAAGACCGGCAAGTACTACGTCAAGAAGTACCGCGCCGAGACGAACATGACGGGCTACCTCGTCATGGATCTGTCGAGGTCGATGGGGTACACGTACCGTCAGGAGTTGAGCAAGTTCGAATACGCCATCTGCCTGGCCGCGGCGCTGGGGTATCTCATGGTCCACCAACAGGACCCGGTCGGACTGGTGACGTTCGACACCAAGGTCCGCACCGTCGTGCCGCCCAAGAGCAAGCGGTCGCAGATTGGGACGCTGCTCTCGGTGCTGGCCAACCTGAAGCCGACCGGCGAGACGGACATCGGCGGGTCGCTGTTCCAGCTTGCGTCGCTGATTCGCGGCAAGTGCCTGGTGATGGTCTTCAGCGACCTGCTGACCGATCCGGCCCCGGTGATCCAGAGCCTGTACCGTCTGCGGCACGCCGGGCACGAGGTAATCCTGTTCCACATCCTGGATGAGGCCGAGGTCCACTTCCCATTCACCGGCCTGAATAACTTCGAGGATCCCGAAACAGGCGAGTTAGTGAAGGACATCGACAGCCGCGGCATCCGGGAGGACTACCTGAGCGGTTTGGAGGAGTTCCGCGAGTTCTACAAGCGGGAATGCGGCGCCGCGAACGTCGATTACGTCCCGATGGACACCAGCGTCGGGTTCGACAAGGCGCTGCTGGAGTACCTGATCCAGCGGCAGAGACGCTTCGCCTAGTCGCAAGTCATCAAGTCCCAAGTCCCAAGTCAGGAACTGGTTTTCTGACCTGGGACTTGATGACCTGCGACTTATTTCGACTGAGCCAGATCCACGCAGATCATCTCCTTGTCGTTGCGGACGAACATCTTCTTGCCGGCGAACGCCGGGGCACACCAGACCACGGTCCGGCCGAACGCCTTGCCGGTCGGCTCGATCACCTTGGCCCGGCTGACCTCCTCGTACCCCTTCGGATTGAGCTTGCAGATCACGACCTCGCCCAGGTCGTTGAACAGGAAGAACCGGTCGCCGTTCCTGTAGACGAACGCCGTCCCGGACGGCAGCTTCTTCTCCGCCACCAGCGGGGCGTCGCTGGTCCACAGCCGCTTGCCGCTTGGCAGCTCGACCGCGAACATCTCGCCGCTCTCGTCGAGGCCGTAGATCACCCCGTCCACGACCATCGGCTGCACGTTGATCGGCGAGATGCCGTGCCGCCTCTTGTCTTGCCAGACCACCTCCGCGGCCGGCTTGTCGGAGGCCAGCTTCATCAGCAGGGTCTTCCCCTCGTAGCCGCCGATAAAGAGGAACTCGTTGCTGCGGACCGGGGTCATGATGATCGAGCCGCTGGTCGCGTCGTACGGAACGGTCCAGTACCGCTTTCCGGTCTCCGGGTCGAGCGAGCGGACCGCCTTCGGGCCGCCGACGATCAGTTGCCGGACGCCGCCCGCCTCGATGATCGACGGCGGGACGTAGCCCTGTTCCGGCTGGGACTGCGACCGCCAGATCTCGGCGCCAGTGTCCTTGTCGAGGGCGACGACGTGGCTGCCCTCACTGCCGGCCAGGGTGATGAGCTTCTTGCCGTCGATGAGCGGGTGGGCGGCGTACCCCCAGAGGGCGGACTTGGTCTTGTAGTCCGTCCTGAGATCCTTCTGCCAGGCGATCTTACCGGACTCGGCGTCGCAGCAGAGCAAGTTCCCCTCGGCCCCCAGGAAGTAGGCCTTGCCGCCGTGGACGGTCGGCGTGCAGCGCGGCCCGGTCGGGTAGGAGATGGTGTACCGCACCGGGTACTTGTGCTCCCAGAGTTGCTTGCCGGTGGCCGCATCCAGGGCGAACACCCGCTCGGTACCGTTAGCCTCCTTCCGATTGAAGTTCCCCTCCCCGAGGTCGGTGGCGGACGTGTAGTCGGCACCGTACACCTTGCCACCGGCCACGGCCGGCCCGGCGTACCCGCCGGCGACCGGCGTCCGCCAGAGTACCTTGGGGCCGCCGTCGGGGAACTTCTCGACGATCCCGTCCTCGCGCCAGACGTTGTCGCGGTTGGGTCCCATCCACTGCGGCCAGTCGTCGGCCGGGGCCAAGGCGGCGGTCAGGAGCAATACGGCCAGGGTCAGGCGGACCGGCATCGGCATCCTCCCGGGTACAGGTGAACAGGCAGCCGAGATATGGTAGAGTCCACGGCCATGAGTGCTATACCGCCCCGGGTCGTGGTTCTTGCGGGGATCAACGGCGCGGGCAAGACGACCGCGTCCCATGGACGGGACTACGGCCGAGGGACGCCCGTGTCGGGTTCGACAAGGCGCTGCTGGAGTACCTGATCCAGCGGCAGCGGCGGTTCGCTTAGACCAAGGAGGCGGTGTGTGATGAGGCGGCGGACGATTCTGCTCTCGGCTCTCGCCCTCGCCCTCGCCCTCTCGCTCGGCGGCGGTGCCCTGTACCTCGCCCGCCGCACCGCCAATGCCATCGGGGACGCGTATGCCGGTTGGTGGGTGGCAGAAATGGTGATCGGGCACATGGAGACCCACGACGGGGCATGGCCGCGAGGCTGGGACGACCTCCGGGAGCCATACGAGACGTGCGTCCGGCGGTCGGGCCAACCCTGGACGTTCGAGCAACTGCGAAGCCGGGTGGACGTGGACTGGGGGGCGGACCCGGTCCAACTCGCGGCCTCGCCCGGCGACGGTCCGGGGCCACCGTTCCGGGTCATCTGGCTGCGGAGCGATGGCCAAGCCCACTGGCAAGGTCACGAACCGAACCGAATGATCTACGACTACTTGCGCGGCCGGAAGCCGGGGCGATAGGTGGCACGTCCTACAGTCGTCGGAGTTTCAACAATGAGTCGCGAAATCTGGGACAGGATGATCGCCCTCCGTCCTGCAATCGAAGCGGTCCATGCGCGGGCCAACCGGGAGGCCCGGCTGTTTCACGCGAGACTCGGCCATTCGGTCTGCGAGTCCCGTGACGGCAAGGTGGTCTGGATTAGCCCGACCGAGGTGTTCGCCCAGTACGGGTTGGACCAGTATGGCCGGCCTCTACCGGACGAGCGTTTGGAACCCGAGTACTACCTGTAGAATCAGGGTATGCACCCGATCTTGATCGCCGGGGCGGCGCTGGTCGCGCTGCCGATCCTGCTGCACCTCATCATGAAACAGGAGCCGAAAAAGCTCCTGTTCCCGGCCGTCCGCTTCCTCCGCCAGAAGCAGCGCACCAACCAGCGCAAGATGCGCCTGCGGCACCTGCTGCTACTCCTCATGCGGATGCTTTTGATCGCGCTGTTCTGCCTCGCCCTGTTCCAGCCGAAGCTTCCCAGCGCCGGGCTGAACCTCGGCCTCAGCGGCGAGCAGCCGGTGGCCGCGGTGTTCGTCCTCGACACCAGCCCGAGCATGGGCTACACCGCCGACGGCAAGACCCGGCTCGACGAGGCCCGCCGACGGGCGCTGGAGTTGCTCGATGATCTGCCCAGCGACTCGAAGGTCGCGGTCCTTGACCCGACCGACCCGGTCGGCACCTGGGAGGTCTCCCTGGGCGACGCCCGGCGGAAGATCGAGGCGATGAAGGAGCCGCACGGCGCCGCCCCGCCGGTCACGACGGCGCTCCTGACCGCGTACCAACTCCTCAAGACCGTGGACCAGGAGTCCGATTCCTCCGAGTCGCTGCCGCGGCTGGTGGCGGTGTTCTCCGACCGCGCCGCCGCGTCCTGGCAGGCCGACCGGGCCGAGGACCTGAAGCGGGCGCTGGCCGAGATACCGCCGCCGGCCGTGGCGCACCTGTTCGTGGACGTCGGGGCCGAGGGGCCGGCGAACGTCTCCCTCACTGCCGCCGAGGCCCGCCCACCGGTGGTGCCGGTCGGCCAGTCGGTCATCATTTCCGTCACCGCGCAGGCGGCCGGCCCGGACGTGACGGCTGTCGTCCGCTGCAAGCTCGACGCCGCCGGCACCCCGGAGCGGAAGGAACTCCCCCTCTCCGCCGGCACCCCGAAGGCCGTCGGGTTCACGTTCGGCGACCTGAAACCCGGGCTGCATCAGGTCGAGGTGTCGCTGGAGACCGCGGACAAGCTAAAGGCCGACGACGTCCGATACGTTACCTTCCGGGTCGGCGAATCGCGCAAGCTCCTGACCGTCTCCGACAACCCGGACGACGCGCTGTACTGGCTGGCGTCCCACCGTAGCAAGGGCGAGTTCGGCTGCGATGTGGTCAAACCGGACGAGGTGAAGGACTTCGGCGGCTACGACGCGGTGTGCCTGTTGAACGTGTCCGACCCGACGCGGCCGCTGCCCGACGGCGAATCGCTGTGGCAGAAGCTGGCCGGGTACGTGACCAAGGGCGGCAAGCTGCTGGTCATGCCCGGCGAACAGATCACCCCGGACGCCTACCGGACGACCAACGAGGCGACCGTGGGGCTGTTGCCTGGGACGCTCAACAAGGTGATCGACACGGCCCACCTGCCGGACCGTTTCAACCGCGGCGTCGAGTGGGCGATCCGGGACGATGCCGCCCTCCGGCACCCGCTGATGGCGCCGTTCAAGGAGTGGAAGCTCCAGGAGAACGTGGGCTTCATCCTGAACCCCCGACGGGTGTCTCGCTACTGGGAGGTGGAGGCGCCACCGGAGAACGTGGTCGCCTTCTACGATGACGCGGACGCCGCGGCGGAGAGGCACCCGGCGGTGCTGGAGAAGGAGGTCGGCCGCGGGAAGGTGCTCATGCTGACCACCCGGATGGACCCCCAGCCGGAGCAGAAGTGGAACGACTACTGGGAGATGCGCGGCGACGGCTGGCAAGTGGTCCTCCCGCACCTGTTAGCCCGCTACCTGGTCGGCGGCTCCGCGGACCCGCTGTTCAACTACCCGACCGGCCAGCGGGTGCCGGTTCCGTTGCCGAGGGGGGACGCCGCCCGGGGCAAGAAGCTCGTCCTCGAAGGCCCCGGCGTCACCGGCCGCGACGCCTTCCCGGAGGTCGCCGGCGGGCAGTCGGAACTGGTCCTGCCGCCGGACCGGACGCTGACCGCCGGCAACTTCATGCTGCGGACGGAGGACCGCTCCTGGCAGGAGGGGTTCAGCCTCAACCCATCGGCCGACGAGTTCAATCTGTCAAAAGTCCCGGTGGAGCCGATCGAGGGGTTGTTCGGGGCGAACAGTGTCGTCGGGGTCGAGCGCGACCTGCAACTGCGGGACGTGCTGGAGTCGCGATTCGACCCGGAATTGAAGCTGCTGCCGTGGCTGTTGCTGGGGGTGCTGGTGCTGTTCGCGGTCGAGGCACTCGTGGCCAACCGGTTCTACCGCTTACGGCAGTAAATCCCAAATCCCAGGCACCAAATCCCAACCAACCAAGAAGGTCTTGTTGAGATTTGGTGCCTGGGATTTGGGATTTGCCTCGCAACGGGCATGGCCCGCGGTTTGCATCACTTCTCATCAGGGTCGGACACCCGGACGGCCGGATTGGTGGTACAATTAGCGAGTCGCGACACCGAGCCCGGTCTTCAAGCCCGCCCTGTGCTGGCGGCGGAGCCGTCGCCCGTTCTTACAGGGCCGCCCACCCGTCCGACGTTCGAATTCGGATCGACCGGTTCGGCCGGAGTATCCGGTTGGCCCAATCCGGTGTGTGCTGAGATACGGACATGAGGTTGAGTACCGCCACGCTGCCGAGTGTTCGCCGGCTGGTGCCGTCCGGGCACGGGCTGGTGACCCTGACGTTCGTGACGCTCCTGGTCGGGCTGGAACTGGTCGGTCGGCTGGCCGCGTCGGACCTGCACGACGGGCTGGCCGGGCTGTTGCTGGCGTCGGCCGTCGCGCTGGTCGCCACCCGCCACCGCCGAATCCCGCTGCCGTGGGTGAGCTGGCTGGGCGATCGGCTCGGGCGGCTGGCCGGGTGGCTCGACCGGGTGCGGTACGACCACGGCATCGACCTGCGCGGCTCGCCGCGGTTGCCCCGGAAGCTGCCGCCGGTCGTCTGGTGGGCAGTCGCGGTCCTCGCCGGTTGGGCGGTGGCGGCGGCCTCGGCGTGGGTTGCCTTCCCCGGCGGCTGGCGCGAACTCGGCGCCCACACCTCCTATGTGCTGTACCTCGTCGTGCTGATGGTCGTCTGGGCCGGCCTGCTGGCCTGCACGTTCGCCGGCGTGTACGTCCCGGTGCTGCTGTTTGACCGCCGGCTCAAGGGCGCGGTCCGGCCGGCCGACCGCAAGAGCTTCGAGCTGGCGCTGGTCGCCGGCTACGGCCTGTCGGTGGCCATGGTCGCCTGGTTGGTGCCGACGGCTGTGGTACTCGGGCTGTGCCTGGCGGTGGCGGCGGTGGCGGCGTGGCTGGTGGTCCGCGCCGCGGACGACGAGCCGGCGATCTTGTGGCGGCGCGGGCCGGACAACCCGATCTTCGCGATCCCGCTGCGGCGGATCGTCGCCGGCGGCCTGGGGCTTCTGGCGCTGGTGGTCTTCGACCTGCTGCTGACCGCGTGCGGCGGCCGGCTCCTGACCCCGCCGGACCCCTCCGACGCGATGCCGGTGACGGCCCTGCTCGGGACGACCGCGGCCTGGATGGTGCCGGGGCTGATGGCGGTCCTTGGCCTGCGGCTGTGGGCCGGCCTGCGGACCGACCCGGCCCGGCGCTCCGCCCCGACGGCGCACCTGGGCGGCGACCTTCCCACGGCCGATGTCAAGCAGGCGACCGCGGCCCTGGCCGGGTGGGGCTGGCAGGGCCGCCACGCCCCGACGAAGCCGCAGTCCGGTGACGTGACCGTGGAGTTGGTTCCGGCCGAACGGTCCGAGGCGACCGAGTTCGAGCCGCGGTGGCCGCTGAAGGTGAGCCTCGCCGACCTGGCGACCCCCGCGGTCCGCGAGCGGCTGAAGCGGCGTGACGAGATCCAACTCCGCCGGCAGGCGCTGCGCGGCCTGGCCACGCTCTTCAAGCGGGCCTTCGCCGAGCGCGGGCCGCGCGGCGGCGGCTACTGGTTCGCCCCGCACTGGTGGTTCATCACCGGCCTGGACCGCGAAGACCCGCACCGCGGCAAGTCCGACGGCCCGACCCCGCCGCGCCCGGTCGGCCCGCCGTTCCCGCGCGTCTTCGGCCCGCGGGTGCGGCAGCACTTCCACCAGGTGTTCCGGGCGGTCGAGGTGGACATGGTGTTCGTCGAGGACGGGGTGTCCTGGCGGACGGTGGAGAAGGTGCTGCGGGTGCTGTTCGAACTGTACGACGTCCACGGTGGGCGGCGAAAGGCGGAGGACCACCTGTTCCGCGGCCTGCCGAAGGTGCGGGTCATGGTCCACGACTACGCCCCGGGCCGCCCGTTCAAGACGGACAAGTACCGGGAGCCGCAGTTCGACGACCTGAGCCGGGCGCGGGTGCTGCACGTCTTCCGCGACCACGGCGGCCACGAGGCCCCGACCGAGACGCCGTTCGACTTCTCCTGGGAGCCGTCCCCGGCGCTGGGAGTGGGATAGGCCGGTCGCTACGATATGATGTCGGCACCCTACCGCAGGGAGTGGGCCATGCCGATACATGACTGGACGCGGGTGGACGCTGGTATCTTCCACCACTTCCACGGCTCTTGGATCACTGAGGTCTGTCGGGTTCTGAACGCCGGACTGCTCCCGCCTGACTACTACGCCTTGACCGAGCAAGTGGCCGGACCCGGCAACCCGGATGTCCTTGCACTCCGGGTCCCCGGGAACGGTGCGGCCGACCGCTCCCCGTCGGCTGACGCCGGCCCGTCTGGCGGGATCGCGCTCAAGACCGCCGCCCCAAGTGCTCGGTTCCACGACCGAGCAGAGAACGAGGTCTACGCAGGTAAGGCTCGGTCGGCCGTCGTCCGCCGGACGAATGGGGACCGGGTCGTTTCGGTCATCGAGATCGTGTCGCCGGGCAATAAGGCGAGTCAGCACGCGATCCGGTCGTTCGTCACCAAGGCGGTCGAGTACCTCGACGCCGGGGTGCATCTGCTCATCCTGGACCTGTTCCCGCCGACTCCGCGGGATCCGCAGGGAATCCACCCGGCCATCTGGTCGCAGATCGTGGACCGCCCGTTCGAGTTGCCGGCCGACAAGCGGCTGACGCTGGCGGCGTACGACGCCGGGCCGGTCAAGCAGGCGTTCGTCGAGCCGGTGGCGGTCGGCGACGTGCTACCCGAGATACCGCTGTTCCTGGCACCCGGCGGGCACATCCCCGTCCTGCTGGAGCCCACCTATCAGGCCGCCTGGACCGAGGTGCCCCGCCGCTGGCAGCAGGTGCTGGAACCAGCAGCGGGATCGTAACCGTCGCTCGCCCTGGGGGGCGGGTGACGGCCCGCCCCCGCCGGGTCGGCCGCTACTGGCCGCCGAACCAGCCGACGTAGAAGCTGAAGATCTGCCGCTGGTCCCACGGCGACTTGTTGATCGGGTAGGCGAAGTCCAGCGCGATCGGCAGCGGCCCCAGGGCCGGCACCACCACCCGCAACCCGGCCCCGACCGACACCCGGTAGTCGCGGATCGCCACGTTCCGCTCCACCGTCCCGTGGTCCACGAACGCCACGAACCACAGCTTGTCGCTGGCCAGCACCGGCAACTGGTACTCCAGCGTGTTCAGGAACGCGAACGTGCCGCCGATGTTCAGGTTGTTCTCGTACGGCCCGACGCCGCGGAATGTGAAGCCGCGGAGGCTGCGGAACCCACCGGCATAGAACCGCTCGAACACCGGCGCGTTGCCGCCGGCCACCGCGACCTGCGACCGCGCCGCCAGCACATGCTTGCCACTGCCGTCCTTCCGCTGGTAGAGCGTGAAGAACCCGCTGTACTCCGCCGTCCCGATCGGGAACTGGTAGTCACCCAGCACCTGCTCGACACCCAGGTCGATGACGCTGCCGGAGGTCGGCAACAGGTAACTGTCGCGGGTGTCGCGGTTGAGCCCCAACCGCAGGCCGAGCACCGTGGAGTCGCCGGCGTCGTCGGTGATCGCCGGGGGCGCCCAGAACGGCACATCCTTGACCTTCACCCCCTCCAGCCGGGTGGCGAAGCTGGCCCGCCAGATCGGGCTCTCGGCGAACCGGTAGTCGAGCGTCGCCCGGCCGCCGTAGCGGTCCTCGTTGTACTCCGCGAACGCCCGGTTGTAGTAGTAGCCGCTGGTGGTCAGTCCGAACCGGCTGTCGAACAGGTACGGCTCCCGCCACGTCGCCGCGTACCGCTGGAACTGCGTCCCCGGCATCGCCTCCAGCCGGAGTTCCTGGCCGCCGCCGCGGAACGCCCGCCCCCCGAACAGGTCGTCCAGGCTGGTCGGCACCCGCAGGATGTCGAAGTTCCGCTGGTTGACCACCAGACTGCCGTTGACCCCGGCGTCGGAGTTGACGTTCGCGGTCACGGCCACCATGCCGGTCCGCGTCTCCTTGACCCGCACCCGGACGTCCTTGAAGTTGCTGCCGTCGTCCCGCGGGATGACCTCGACGGTCGGCGGGTCCTCCATGTCGAAGATGCCCAGCCGCATCAGGTTCTGCCGGGCCTCGTCGATCCGCGGGTATTGCAGCACCTGGCCGGGCAATAGCGGGATCTGGTTGAGGATCACCCGGTCAGCCGTGACGTTGTTCCCCTCAATGGTGATTGTGCCGACCCGGTCCGGCTCGCGACCCGGTTCCAGGATCTGGTAGTGGACGTTCACGACGCCCGGCTTGTCCGGGATGGCGAACACCCCCTCGACCGCCTGGACGTTCACCCCGCCGTTACCGTAGAGCCGCTTGATCCGTTCCAGGTCGGCCTGGACCACGTCCCGGTCATACCGCTCGCCGGGCTTCATGAGCGTCACCTTGCGGAGCCGGTCCTCGCTGAACGCCTGGTTGCCGTCGATGCGGATTGCCTCGACCTGGTACGACGGGCCTTCCAGGACGTGGTAAACGACCGACACCTGGGCCGGGTCGTCGCGGGCCGGAACGACCTCCTCGCGGACCCGCGCCTCCAGATGGCCGAGCCGGTGGTAGTACTCGACGAGCTTCTTTTTGTCTTCCTCCATCATGGCCGGCTGGAACTTCTGCGACAGCGGAGTGACGACGTTCGGGATCAGCGCCCCGGAGGTGAGGATCACCGTCCGCAGCCGGCCTGACGAGGCCGCCGTGTTGCCGCGGAACTCGACTGCCTTCACCCGGACGACCGGCCCCTCGGTGATCCGCATCACCACCCGACTGTCGGACAGGTTGCCGCCCTCGACCAGCTCGACGCTGGCGTAGTACCGGCCGTCCTCGCGGAGCTTGTTGCGAACCGCCTGGGCGGCGAGTTGGTTCATCGCCGGGTTGAGCGGCCCGCCGCGGCGGACGCCGGTCAGGTCGTACAGCTCCTGCTCGGACAGGTGCTGGTGGCCGAGGAAGACCACCTCGCGGACGATGCTGTTCAGCTCGACCACCTCGACGAACACCGTCACCCGGCCATCGGTCCCGACCGCGGTGGACACCTTCACCCCGCCGGGGGCGAACCACTTGGTGTTCAGCAGCCGGCGGACGTCCTCCTGGACGACCGCCTCGTCGTACGGCTTGCCGGGGCGGGTCATCATCTGCGTGAGGATCTGTTCGTTCGCGAACGCCTTGTTGTTGACCGGGACGACCTGCGCGATGACCTTGCCGACCGGCGACTCGGCCGCGCGGGCCGCGGCACCGGCAAAGGCGACCACGGCCGCCAGTGCCAGCAGGCGCGGGGTGATCGGTCGGCGGTCGGACATCGGCATTCCCCCAGAGAGCCGGCACGCACTCCCCGCGCGCCGGACGGGGCGGATACCCGGCCGCCGATTTCGAGTCAAGATCGGGCGGACGGCTGCCGACAGCCGAACAAAGCGATGGCACGCGGATCGCCGCGGATACAAAGGCAGGGATTAAAGGCAGGGTCGGGCCGGGGCTTCTGGTTTGAATCCTGCCTTTTGATCCGCGTTTATCCGCGTTGGAATCCGCGTGCCATCGCTTCTTACCGAGCCATGCCAAACTACCTGATTACCGGCGGCACCGGCTTCGTCGGCAGCCACGTCGCCGACGCCGCCGTGAGCCGCGGCCCCGTCCGGGCGCTCGCCCGACCCGGCAGCGACACGAAGCACCTGGAGTCGATTGGCGTGCAGGTCGTCCCCGGCGACCTGACCGACCCCGACGCGCTGCGGCGGGCCGCGGAGGGCGTGGACGTGGTCGTCCACTGCGCCGCGAAGGTCGGCGACTGGGGGCCGGTCGAGGACTATCGGCGGGTGAACGTCGAGGGGTTGCGCGCGCTGCTGGAAGCCGTGCGCGGCACGCCGTTGACGCGGTTCGTTCACGTTTCGAGCCTCGGCGTCTACTCGGCCCGGCACCACTACGGCACCGACGAGACCGAGCCGCTGCCCGACTCGCACATCGACGGGTACACGCAGTCGAAGGTCGAGTGCGAGAGGCTGGCGCTGGAGGAGTTCCGCAGGCACGGCACGCCGGTGACGATCGTTCGCCCGGGGTTCATCTTCGGCCCGCGTGACCGCACCGTGCTGCCGCGGCTGGCCGACCGGCTGCGCAAGAGGGACATCGTGTACATCGCCCGCGGCCGGCACGCGCTGAACACCACCTACGTCGGCAACCTGGTCAGTGCGATCTTCCTGGCGGCGGAGAACCCGAAGGCGGTCGGCGAGGTGTTCAACGTCACCGACGGCGAGTTCGTCAGCAAGCGGCGCTTTTTCGAGGCGATCGCCGACGGGCTGGGGCTGCCGCGTCCGAAGATGTCCATCCCCTTGTGGCTGGCAAAGCCGCTGGCCCGGTGGCGGGAGGGCGTCTTCCGCCGCAAGAACAAGCCGCACCCGCCGCGGATCACCCAGGCCGGGGTGAAGTTCGCCGGGCTGAACCTCGACTTCAGCATCGCCAAGGCCCGGACGGTGCTGGGCTACGACCCGGCGGTCGGGTTCGAGGAGGGGATGAGGCGGGCACTGGACTGGTACAAGCAGCAGGCCGGCGCGGCGCCGGCTTAGCGGTCCCGGCCGCTGGTGGGCCGCCCGGCGACCGGGTACAATCGGCCCAGCGGCCCGCCGTCTCCCGAGGAGTCCGCACCGATGCGCCGTTCGTTCCTGCTGGCGGTTGCGGCCCTGATGGCCGCGGCCGGTACACTGTCCGCTCTCCAGCCGCCCGCACCGCCGGTCAGGCCCGGACGGGCGAAGCCGCCCGACCCGCCGAAGAAGGACGAGCCCCCGCCGCCGCCGCCGAAGCGCGAAAACCCGGACGGACCGCCGGAGTTCGAGGCGAAGTTCGTGGACGACAGCGTCCTGAAGGTGGCGGCCCTGGAGTCGGTCCTGACCGTCTCGACCAAGTATGGCAAGCTGACCGTCCCGCTGGCCGAGGTGGTCCGGCTGGAGGTCGGGTTCCGGTTCCCGGAGGGGGTCGAGGCCCAGGTCGAGCAGGCCGTCGGGGCGCTCGGGGCGCCGGCGTTCCGCGAGCGCGAGGATGCCGAGAAGGCACTCTTCAAGCTCGCCGAGTACGCCGTCCCGGCCCTGCGGCGGGCGGCCAAGCACACCGACCCGGAGGTGTCCCGCCGGGCCGGTTCGCTGCTGAAGCGGCTCACCGACAAGCTGCCCGAGGAGAAGATGGCGCTGAAGGACTTCGACCTGGTGGAGACGACCGAGGCGACCGTCCGCGGTCGGGTCGAAACGCTGACGGTCAAGGTCAAGAACCGCGTTCTCGGCGAGACGGCGCTGAAACTGGCCGACCTGCGATCGCTGCGGTCTACGGCGGCGGTCGGCAACGAGTTCACCGTCGAGGCCCGGTACGCCCGGCAGAACGACCCGAACTGGCACGACACCGGTCTGGACGTGACCAACGACCAGCCGCTGGAGATCACCGCCGACGGATCGGTGGACCTGGCGCCGCAGAACCCGGGCCAGTACATCAGCGGCCCGGGCGGCAACCCGAACAACGGCAATACCATGTTCCGGATGCCCAACGGCGGCGGCATCCAGGCTGTCCCCGGCGCGCTCTACGCCCGGATCGGCCCAAACGGCAGCCCCTTTCTGGTCGGCACCAGCCACAAGTCGAACCGCCCGTCGGCGAGCGGCCGGCTCTATCTGAAGATCGGCCCGACCAACTGGGGCGGGGTCGATCCGACCGGCGGCTACAAGGTCAAGGTGCGGGTCGGCGGCTGAGTGGCACCGATCGTGCGGAGTGACGCCCACGGGTCGCGGCCCGTGGGCGGTTTCGTTGCCCGAACGGAGGAACCGAGATGAACCTGAGCGGCAAACGTGTGGCGGTGCTGGTGGAGCAGAAGTACGAGGAGTTGGAGGTGTGGTATCCGGTGTACCGGCTGCGGGAGGCCGGCTGCACCGTCACCCTGGTCGGCCCGGAGGCGGGGAAGACGTACCCGAGCAAGCTGGGCTACCCGGCGAAGGCGGACGCGGCGGCGGGCGAGGTGTCGGCGTCGGACTTCGACGCGGTGGTGATCCCCGGCGGGTTCGCCCCGGACTACATCCGTCGGAGCGAGGCGATGCTGAAGTTGGTCCGCGCCGCGGGCGAGGCGGGCAAGCCGGTGGCCGCCATTTGTCACGGGCCGTGGGTGCTGTGCTCGACGAGTCTCCTGAAGGGGAAGACCGCGACCTGCTTCCACTCGATCAAGGACGACGTGGTGAATGCCGGGGCGAAGTACGTCGATCGGGAGGTGGTGGTGGACGGGAACGTCATCACCAGCCGCAAGCCCGACGATCTGCCGGCGTTCGTGACCGCGGTGATGAAGGCCCTCGCAGAGCGTTAATGGGACGGATCGATGTCGTCAGTTATGAATACACACCCACATCGGGTCCGGCACATGGCCCCGGCGGTCTACCACCCGGCCGGTGTGCCCCACACGCCGGGCGTGACGAGTTCGACCAGGTTGCCGGCCGGGTCCCGGAAGTAGAGCGAGTGCCCGCCACGCGGCCAGGTGGACTCTTGCTCGATCTCGACCCCGTGGGAGGTCAGGTGCCGTCGCCAGTCGTCGAGTGCCTCGGGCCGGATGCCGAGGGCGACATGGCCCGGCCCGGTCGCCCCGTGCGGCGGGAACGCCCCGCCTCGGAGCGTCGTGGCCGGGTCGAAGACCAGGAGCATGCTCGCCGCGCCGGCCCGGAAGAAGACTTGCCGGCCCGGTTCCCGGCCGATCACCGGCAGCCCGAGGACGCCGGCGTAAAACGTCTCGGCGGCGGCGAGATCAGTGGCGTACACGGCTGTCTCGATGACAGCCTCGACGGGTAGCGGGGTCATGCATCGGCTCCCAGGCGTTCCCGAACCCGGAGGACCGGGGCGTCCGGGTTGTACATCGGAGGCGGCGATCGCCGGGATGTGACAGCAGGTCATCACCGGTCGGCGTGTGGGGTGAAGTCGTCCTCGCCCACCGTCCCGGGGATTGTATCGACCGGCCGACCGAACCCGGCCCACGGATACCGTGTCCCACCTGGCATGGACAC
>DATLIF010000235.1:0-2789 GCA_035539575.1 Fimbriiglobus sp.
CGGCTCGGGTTGATCCGCGAGGAGTTGATCCCCCAGCTCGGCGAGCCAATCGCCGGGCTGGCCCAGCGGTTCGAGTTGCCGCCGAAGATCGAGAAGCAACTCCTTCCCGAGCCACAGCCAGCCTGACGCCGCGCCCGCTACAGCAACAACAAGTAAGCGGCGACACATCCCAGGATGAGCACGGCCGCGGCGATCAGTTCACCGGTGCGCGGCGATCGGCTCTGTGCGGGCCGCGTCGCATCACCAGCGGGAACGAGTTGCAAGTCGGCCGCGGTGGGGTCGCACTCGGCCAGGGCGTCGGTCTGGGCTTCGGCCTGATGTAAGTCCGCGAACGGGCGGCGGGGGATGAGGACCTCGACCCGGGATGATGCCCGGTTCGCATGGTGGTTGTTGAACACGACCCGCAACGGGGACTGAGCCGGCGCGGGCACGCTTGTGTCGCACTCATCTGCTCGCCCGGACGGCGCCTGGCCCCTGGCTGCAGGGCAGAGCAGAGGCATCTCGTCGGGACCGGGCAGTGGCACGTCGTCCGGCACCCACTTCTCCAGGGCGGCCGCGACCTCGGCCGGGTTCCGGTAACGCCGGTCGGGTTCCTTGGCCATCATCTTCGCCAGCACGTCCGCCAGCCCCTCGGGAACCTCCGGCCGCACGCTGCGGATCGGGGCCGGGTCCTTGGTCCGGTGCCAGATCAGCTTCTGGGAGACGGACCCGGTCGGGAAGGCGGGGTGTCCGGCCAGCAGGAAGTAAAGGGTCGCGCCGAGAGCGTAGACGTCCGCCCGGACGTCCACCTTGTGGCTGTTGAGGATCTGCTCCGGGGCGACGTAGTCGGCGGTGCCGAGTACCACCTTGTCGTCGTACTTGACGGTGAGCAGGTCGGTCTGGTCCTGGAAAAACCGGGCCAGCCCCATGTCGAGGATTCGGGCCGTCCCATGCCGGTCGATCATGACGTTGCCGGGCTTGACGTCTCGATGGATGATCCCGTTGCGAAACGCGTAGTCCAGCCCGACCGCCACCTGGCGGGCGTACTCGGTCGCCCGGGCGACGGACAGCGGGCCGAACCGCTTGACCACGTCGAGCAGGTTCGTCCCGTCCACGAACTCCATGACGATGAAGTGCAGGTCGCCGTCATGGTCGATGTCGTGGGTTCGGACAATGTTCCGGTGTTCCAGCGTGCCGGCGGCGCGGGCCTCGCGGTAGAACCGCCCCAGCGCGGACGGGTGGTCGGCCTTGGCCGGCGGGAGAACCTTGATCGCCACCCGCCGCCGCATGAGAGTGTGCTCGCAGAGGAACACTTGGCCCATCCCACCGACGCCGATCCGCTCCAGGATCTTGTACTTGCCGATCGAGAACCCCTTCCACTTGCCCAGTAGGAATTGCTCGGCCTGAAAGTTGGTCAGCAAGGAGTCCCGGACCAGTTCGTCGGCCGCCTGCTTCGGGTTCGGTGGAAGCCCGCCGTCTGTCTCGCGGACCCGCAGGAAGGCGGTCAGCAGGTGTTCGTCCAGTAACCCGCTACGGCGGATGAGAACGAGCAATTCGGCAGTGGACGCTGGGGACGACATGGGGCGACACCGGCACGGCAAATCCGGGCCCGCCGACCCGGGTGGTTCGGCGGGGAACCGATTTTCTCGATGAAGGTTAGAACAGCCCTACGAGGATGCAAATCGGGAGCGCCCAATCACTCGTGGGTGTACTTGACTTGCCACGGGTCGCCGGTCGTCTCTTGCCAGTCACGCAACTTGTTGCGCAACCCAGCCAGGACGTCGGCGGATCGCGGGTCGGCGGCGAGGTTTTTCAACTCGTCGGGGTCAGCGGCCAGGTCGAACAGTTCCTCCCGCGGCCGGTTTTTGTACGCCTCCACCGGCCGCCGTCCCATGAGCTTGTCGCCGCGACGGAGTACGCCCTGCCAGGTTGGGGACGCCCACAGATCGGAGGCGGACGGGTACTCCAGCGGGTGAGCCAGGTTGAGGATCAGTTTGTGCGTCTGGGTGCGGACCATCCGCATCGGGTAGTACATCGTCACCTCGTGGAACTGGTGCGACCCATACACCTCGTCCCAGCCCGGCGAGTTCGCTCGGTCGAGGACCGACAGGAGTGACCGGCCCGGCAGTGCGGCGGGCTTCTTCACGCCGGCCCAGTCGAGGATCGTTGGCGCGATGTCGGTCCAGCTCACCATTGCGTTGGTCACGACGCCGGTCTTCTGACCCGGCTTCCGCACGATCAGCGGCAGGCGGACTCCGGCGTCATACAGGTTCGTCTTGGCCCCGGGAAAGGGGATGCCGTTGTCGCTCAGGAAGATCACCAGCGTGTCGTCGGCGACCTTCGCATCGGCCAGTGTCTTCATCAACAGCCCGACGCCGTGGTCCAGGCGGGTGACGGACTGGTAATACTCGGCCAGCTCGGCCCGCACCTCGGGCTGGTCTGGCAGGAAGTACGGGACGGGGAGCTTCACCGGGTCGAACTTCTCGGCCGGGACGCCGGGCGGGTACTTGGCCTGGTTGGCAAACCCCTTGGCGGCGCGGTGAGGGTCGGTGAATCCGACCAACAGGAAGAACGGCTTGTCACTGCTATCGGTGATGAATTTCCGGGCCTGCTCCGCGACCTGGACCGGGTTGCGGCCGTTGCCGGGGATCTCCACGTCGAACGGGAAGACTTCCTTCGGCTGGACGTGCAGCTTGGCGATCACCCCGGACCGGTAGCCGGCCGGAGCGAGCAGCGCCGGCAGCCCCTTCACCCGCCGGAACGTGTGGAAGTTGTGCTCGGCGTGGGCATGGCCGTACTGGCCGCAAGCG
>DATLIF010000236.1:0-2189 GCA_035539575.1 Fimbriiglobus sp.
CTTCGGATCGCTCTTGCGGTGGGCGGACACCGTGGGCGCGGCCTTCCCCAGGGTGCTCATCCGCGTGCTGGGCTTCACCGGCTCCTCCTCCCGGATGATTCGCCGCAGCTCGTCGTGGCCCGCCCGCCGCAGCCGCTCGCCGTCGAACGGCGTGGTGCCCGTCAGCAGCTCGTACAGCAGCACACCCAGGGCGTAGATGTCCGTCCGGGTATCGACGTCCAGGCTGCTCCGCCCGGCCTGCTCCGGCGACATGTACAGCGGCGTGCCGACCATCTGCGCGAACTGGGTGTAGATGGTCTTCTCGGTCAACGGCTGGCCGATCGCCTTGGCCACCCCGAAGTCGATCACCTTCACCACCGGCGTGCCGTCGTGCGACGCCACCAGCACGTTGGTCGGCTTGATGTCGCGGTGGATGATGCCCTTCTGGTGGGCGTGCTGCACCGCCTGACACACTCGGACGAACAGTTCCAGCCGCTCGCGCGGCGTGAGCCGGTTGTCGTCGCAGAACTGGGTGATCGGGACGCCCTTGACCAGCTCCATGACGAAGTAGGGCCGGCCCGACGCGGTGGCGCCGCCGTCGAAGACGCGGGCGATGTTCGGGTGGTCCATCAGGGCCAGGGCCTGCCGCTCGGCCTCGAACCGGGCGACCACCTGCCGGGTGTCCATACCCGGCTTGATGACCTTCAGGGCCACCTTGCGGCGGACCGGCTGCTGCTGCTCGGCCACGAACACCATGCCCATGCCCCCCTCGCCGATCTGCTCCATCAGCTTGTACGGCCCGATGACCGTGCCCGGGCGTTCGCCGGCCGACGGCTCGGCCGTGTCGAGCAGGCCGGGCGGGGCCGAGTTCAGGAACGAGCCGGCCTGCGCGTGGTGGGCGAGCAACTCCTCGACCTCGCCGCGCCGCGCGGCGTCCCCATCGCACGCCCGGTCCAGGTATGCGGACCGCTCCGCGGGGCTTCGGGCCAGCGCTTCGTTGAAGATGTCTTCTTCGGTCATGACTCACCTGGGAAGCGGCAGTCCCCGCCTCCACCCTTCCATGCGAGAAAAGGGGACCCCGGCACCAAGATTTCTGGAATTGGTTCGGGAGGGACGTCAGGAGTCGGCGCCGGAGCCGAGGTCGCGGCGGAGCCAGGCCCGGGTGTAGACCCAGAGCCGGTCCGCGGCGCTGGCGGAGATCCCCAGGACCGCGGCGGCCTGATCGCCCGTCAAGCCGGCGAAGTACCGGAGTTCGACGAGCTTGGCCTTGAGCGGGTCTTGCTCCGCGAGACGGGACAGCGACGCGTCGAGGGCCACCAGGTCCACGTCCGGCTCCGGGGCGGCCAGGGCGTCGGCGTCCAGGTCCTGGCGCTGCCGGCCGCCGCCGTGCTTGCGGCTCTGCTTGCGGCGGGCGTTGTCGATAAGGATCCGCCGCATAGCCTCGGCGGCGGCGGCGAAGAAGTGACGGCGGTTGTCCCAGTTCGGCTCGCCGCACGCGCCGACGAGCCGCACGTACGCCTCGTGGACCAGGGCGGTGGCCTGGAGGGTCTGGCCCGGCTTCTCCCCGCCTAGTTGATGGGCCGCGAGCTTGCGCAGCTCGTCGTAGACGAGCGGCAGCAACTCGGCGGCCGCCTGCGGGTCGCCGGCTTCGATCGCGGACAACAGGTGAGTGATGCCGGCCATGCTGCCGAGCATACTCCGGTCGCGGACGGCCTGCGACCGGAAAAGCGACAGCCGACCGCGGCCGCAACGGAGTTCGCCCGGTCAGCGACCCCGGGCCGCACCGCCACACGCCGGTCTGGGAGGAGTTCACCCGGGCGGCCCGCGGGAAGCGTCGGATGCCGGGTGAATGTACCCCGTAGGTAAGCGAACGGGTGACCAGCCGGAACTCAATTCGACGTGGACGGGTCGAATTGATCGCGGTAGGCGACGGCGGGCAGTCCTCCCGCAGTCGCTCGCCCCGGCAGGCAGCCGAGGCAGAACGTCCCCGTGGCAAGCAGGGCGGAGGAGACGTACACCATTCGGTGGGCAACCAGGCCGGTCATGTAGTCAGTTTCCCTGGAACTGGCGGACTGACCGGGTGGTTTCTCGATCGTGCCTACGGTTTCGAAACGGCGAGACGCAGACTGCCTTGGCCGCATGAAGTTTTTCCTTGCCCGGCCCCGCACGTTGGCGTAATTGACATGATCCAGAGCCGATCCGTGCTCGGT
>DATLIF010000237.1:0-3577 GCA_035539575.1 Fimbriiglobus sp.
GCCGGTTACGGTGTACAGGCCCTCGACGTCCGTCGCCGACGTGAACGCCCCGTCGATCTCGACCCAGAGCTGATCACCGTTGGCCGCCGTGAAGACGATCGTCCCGACGACCGACCCGTCCGGGCCGATGAAGGCGTACTCTTCGCGGGTGAACTGTCCCAGGCTGGTGGCCTGCCCCGACATCTCCAGGAACAGGCCGTTCGGCGGGATCTGGGCGGTGATGTACCCCTGCGCGGACCCCTTGAAGGGCCGGGCTACCGGCTCGTCCCCGGCGCAGGACCGGGCCGAGAACCCGAGTGCGGCCGAGACCGCGAGGATCCCGACCACCAGACCGCATGTACGTTGCAACATCGACGTCGCTCCCGGAGGGCCGGCCGGGGAGGTAGCTCGGTGTGCCGGAAGTTAGCGGCACCCGGCGTGCTCCCGAACTCGCCACGTAATGTGCCCGACTGGATCCACAACCCCGCACACCCTGAGGCCGCGACGGGCGCGGTCCCACCGGTGGTAAGCGGGTTCGTGAAGAGCCAGAGGGGCGGAGCGCCGCCCCGCACATGTGTGATGAATCGCGGGATGGCCGCGCCGGACCGGCGATCTCGGCGGGCAGGGTCAAACGCTAAGGTACGCAGTCGATTCTTACAAGAAAATTCCGGCGTAGGCATGAAAGCGCGTTAAGTCCGCCGCGGTCGGGTGCAGCGAGGGTTCGGCCTACTTTTCGGGCCAGACGGCGAGCACGATGCCGCCGTGGATCATGCCGGCCACCCACCCGATGAGCAGCCCGAACCCGGCCATGCCGGCGTCCGCCTCGCCGGGGTAGTACCGGTCGTTGTCGAGGAGGCAGACCCCGACGGCGGTCCCGACCAGCCACCCGCCGAGCATCCACCCCAGCACAAACTTTCCGTGCCGGCGGCGGGCGGGGGACGACTTGCCGATGGCCCGGAGCAGAACCAGCCCGACCCACAACACCAGCCCGGCGAAGAGGAGCAGAACCCCCGCCTGCTGCGCACGGTCCAAGAAAGTGATCGGCGGTCGCACGCCCCGAAGCCCTCTGCGGCCGAACTACAAGCTCACCCGCCGGGCCGGCGTGGTGAGAATCAGCAGTGCTAGAGATTACTCGCCGGCCCGGTCGGGTGCAGCGGGGGTTCGGCCGGGCCACCACCGCAGGTCAGGCCGGGCCGCCGTGCTCCGCCAAGTGCCGCTGGTACATCTCCCGCAGCCGCGGGTTCGCCCACTTGCGGTCGTACTCGTCCAGGTACATCAGCAGTTCCTGCTCCGCGTCCGGCCGCCACCGCGTGACCAGGTCCGGGACCACGTGCAGGGCCTCCCACAGGTCGTACACTTGCTGCCGCTGCCACCCGTCGGCGTAGGTCCAGTTCCGGGTCGTGTACGCGGCCACGTGGACCACGTACAGAGCGGCCCGAAGGATCGGCTCGGGCGCAAGCGGCGTCATCGGACAAGCGCCCTCCGGGGCCGACCTACAAGCTCACCGCCGCGGCTCCGGCCGCCATAGGACGGCCCCGCTCTGTGTGATCTCAAGCGCAGCCAGGTTTACCAGCACCGCATCCCACGCTTCCAGCCAGCGGATCACACGCCCGTACCGGGACGCCAGCCGGCTGGCCCCGCTGCCTGGGGGATCGGGCCACCCCGGGACGTTGGACACGCTCATCTGGGCCGTGTCGATCTCGGGCCGGGAGTAGCACCACCCGACGAATCTCGCACAGGCGAGGTCCACGTCGTTCGTGCTGAACGGCGCCTCGGACTGTAGGAGCAACTCGACGACTGAGTGGGTCCAGCGGTTGGCCACCATCGGGCTGATCGCCTGGCCGTCGCACCACGCCGGGTTATGGAACACCACACCGACGGAAGCAGCCATCCGCGCCTCCGGAGGCCGAACAGGAAGCTCACCCGCCGCGGCGGCTCGGCGAGCGCTGACTGTCCGATAACCTATCCGCCGGCCCGGTCGGGTGCAGCGGGGGTTCGGCGGTCGCCAGCTACGCTGTTCGCCCGTGATGTCTCATCCAACTCACTGGCACGACTCTAAAGAAAGAGCCGAAAGATGTTTGCGAGCGTAGCTAGTCCAATTCCGGCAAACGTCACGAGAATAAACCGCTTAACTCGCCGCTCGCGACATATGAAGTAAAGCACCGAACCAGCGCTAAGCATCACGGGCAAGAAAATGATAACAAGAGCCAATGCGGCGGCATAATGGCCGAAGGCGTCGCCCTGACCCCGGATTGGCGTACATAAGTAGACCACAGACCACACCGTAAGACCCGCTCCTCCGACGAAGAGCGGCCACAGCAGGACTTGAGCCGCGAAGGTCAACCACGGGGAGAGCGGGGAGGTGGCGAACTCCTCCGACTCGGATGACGGCTCGCTCCCCGACTGCACCCCGGGGCGGGCGTGTTCCCCCGCCCGTGCGGCGGTGGGGTCGGCGGGGTCCCCGTCGGCGCGGCGGAAGCCCGGGTCCTCGGTCCCGTCTTGCCCCGTGCCGCAGTTCCAGCAGACGCCGAAGTTGTCCTCGATCTGCTCGCGGCACTTCACGCACTGCCACATGCCGATGCCCCAGACGGGCCGAACTACCAGCTCACCCGCCGGGCCGGCGCGGGGAGCGTTGACTACCCGATAAGCTATCCGCCGGCCCGGTCGGGTGCAGCGGCGGGATACATCTCATGGCCTCGTTGACGACGGGCCGAACCTGTCGCCAAAGTGTGAGGTCGCCGGACGAGCCGGTCCTCGGCGTGGATCTTTCAGCGGGCGCTTGGGGCGTCCGCAACCACGAAGCGGGATCAGGCCGGCCCGTCGTCAACGAGGCACGAGATGCGTCCCTACACCAACACGCACGCATACTACTGCGGCGTCGATCTCCACGCCAGAAGCCTCTACGTCAACGTCCTCGACAACGCCGGAACCACACGCCTCGAACAAGACCTCCCCGCCTCGCCCGACGCCTTCCTCGACGCCGTGAAGCCATACCGCGCCGGGCTCGTCGTCGGCTGCGAGTGCATGTTCGCCTGGTACTGGCTGGCCGACCTGTGCGAACGCGAGCGCATCCCCTTCGTCCTCGGTCACGCGCTGGCCATGAAGGCCATCCACGGCGGCAAGGCCAAGAACGACCGCCTCGACGCCCGCAAGATCGCCGGCCTCCTCAAGGGCGGGTTCTTCCCGATGGCGCACCTCTACCCGAAGGCCAAGCGCGACACCCGCGACCTTCTCCGACGGCGCTCGTTCTTCGTCCGCCAGCGGGCGCAGTTGATCGCCCACGTGCAGAACACGAACGCGCAGTACAACCTGCCGCCGTTCGACAAGAAGCTCACCTACAAGGGCAATCGCTCCGCCGCCATCGCCGACCGCTTCGAACACCCCAGCACGAAGCTCTCCATCACCGCCGACCTCGCCCTCGTCGAGAACTATGACACCCAGATCGCCGCACTCGAGAATCACCTGGTGAAGTCGGCCCGCATCGACGACCCGGCGACGTTCGCCTTCCTCCGGACGGTGCCGGGGATCGGGCCGATCCTGGGCCTGGTGATGCTCTACGAGATCGACGCGATCGACCGGTTCGCCGAGGTCGGGAACT
>DATLIF010000238.1:0-6776 GCA_035539575.1 Fimbriiglobus sp.
TAGCTAGTATCGGTGGGCCTCGAAGACTCGACCCACCCTACAAGACTACGACACCCGCTTCTTGAACCGGACCGCCGCCAGGGCGATGACCGCGACCGCCATGCCGGTCAGCACGACCGCGTTCATCCATAATTCATTCCAGCCGGCGCCACGGAGGATTACGCCGCGGGCGGCGTCGATCATCCACGTCATCGGGATCAGGTACGCGACCGGCTTCAAGACCCACGGCATCGAATCGATCGGGAAGATGTACCCGGACAGGAACACACCCGGCAGGACCGTGCCCATCACCATCTGCATGGCCTCGTCCCGGGTCGTCGCCTGGGCCGAGATCAAAAGACCGACCCCCAGCGCCGCCAGCACGAACGGGACGTTGATCGTCAGCAGGGTGAAGAAGTTGCCGGCCACCGGCACGTCGAACACCAGCCACATCAGCGCGGCGATGATCAGGAACTGCACGAACGAGAGGCTGAAGTACGGGACCAGCTTACCGACCATCAACTCGACCGGCCGGACCGGGGTCATGAACAGTTGCTCCAGCGTGCCGAGTTCCTTCTCGCGAACGATGGCGTTGGCGGTGAGCATCGAGGCCATCATCTGGCAGAGGAAGACCATCAGCCCCGGAATGAAGAAGTTGGCCGACCGCGTGTCCGGGTTGAACAGAACCCGCGGCCGGGAGTCGATCGGCAACGGCTTGTTTCCCAGGACCGCTTTAAGCGACTCCTGGAGCGCGATGGCGTTGGCGACGTTCACCGCGGTCGAGGCGACGCTGGACTCGGACCCGTCCACGAGGATGAGCACCTGGGCCGTCTCCCCGGCGGCCAGCCGGCGTGAGAAGTCCTCCGGGATCTTGATCGCGACGTGGGCCTTGCCGGCGACGATCCGCTGCGAGAGTTCGTCGTCGCGGTAGACCATCTCGACCACGTCAAAGTCGTCGGTCGTCTCGAACGCCCGCAACAGTGCCCGGCTCTCCTGCGTCTGGCAGGCGTCGTAGACGACGGTTCGGATGTGCCGGACGTTGGTGTCGATGGCGTACCCGAGCATGAACAGTTCCATCACCGGGATCGCCAGGGCGAAGAACAGCGTGCCCGTGTCCCGCAGCATGTGCAGGAACTCCTTGCGCGCGACCGAGGCGGTCCGGCGGAGGACGGTGGTCGCGGGCATGGGTGGCCTCCTTACGCCTTCTGCGCCCGGGACAGCGTGACGAATACGTCCTCCAGGCTCGGCGTCGTGGGCCGCACCTGGTCGGCGGCCAGCCCCAGGTCGGAGGCTGTGACTCCGTCGGCCACCAGGGCGTGGACTGTATCGCCGAAGATGGTTGCCTCACGAACGGCCGGTCGGGTCCGCAACTTCGCCAGGGTGGCCGACGCGTCGGTCCCGGTGATCTCCAGCCGGCGGGTGCCCGGCGGGGTGACGGCCGGCAGTTGCTTCAACTCCGCCGGCGTCCCCAGCGCCAGAAGCTTGCTCAGGTACAGGTAGCCGACCCGACCGCACCGCTCGGCCTCGTCCATGTAGTGCGTGGTGACGAACAGCGTCACCCCCTCGGCCGCGAGACGAAAGAGCAGGTCCCACAGGTCGCGGCGGGCGACCGGGTCGATGCCGGCCGTCGGCTCGTCGAGGAACACCAACTGCGGCCGGTGCAACAGCGCACATACCAGCGCCAGCCGTTGTTTCCACCCGCCGGAGAGCCGCCCGGCCCGGCGGTGGAGGTACGGTTCCAGGCCGGTCAACTCGACGAGTTCCGACTCGCGGTCGCGGGCCTCGGCGCCGGACAGTCCGTAGATGCCGGCGTAGAAGTCCATGTTCTCCCGTACGGTCAGATCGGCGTAGAGGCTGAACTTCTGCGACATGTAGCCGATGGTCTGGCGGATCCCTTCCGGGTCGCGGGCCACGTCGAGTCCCAGAACCGTTGCCCGTCCTTCCGCGAACCGGATCAATCCGCACAGGGCGCGAATCAGCGTCGTCTTGCCCGAACCGTTGGGGCCGAGTAGCCCGAACACCTCACCGCGGCCGACGGTCAGAGACACGTCCGACACCGCGGTGAAGCTTCCGAACCGGATCGAGGCGTGTTCGATGATGATCGCGGGGTCCACGTCACTGTCCTTCCAGCGGAACGAACACCTCGGCGGCCATCCCTGACTTGAACACCCCCTCCGGGTCGGCTACCCGCACTTTCACCGCGAACACCTGGTGCCGCCGCTCGTCGAGTGACTGCACGTTGCGTGGGGTGAACTCGCTCATGTCGGCGATCTGGATCACCTCGCCCGCGAACCGCCGCCCCGGGTGCGAATCCACGCCCACCTCGACGCCCTGGCCGAGTTTGAGTCGGCCGAGTTCGGTCGCCGGGACGAACACCTTGACCCACAGGTCATCGGCCCGCAGGGCGACCACGACCGGCTGGCCCGGCGGGACGAGGCTCCCGGCCCGGACGGACACGGTTTCGATCACGCACTTCTCCGGGGCGATGACGGTCGTCTCGCGGAGGTCCGTCTCGGCTTCGGCCAGTCTGGCGCGCGCCTCCTCGGTGGCAGCGTAGGCGGCCGCCTTGTCCTCCTCGCGGGTGCCGCGGCGTAGCAACTCATACCGGGCCGTCCACCGGTCCAGTTCGGCCTTCGCCCCGGCAATCTCCTCCGCACGGTAGCCCTCCTCGACCAGGTCGCGCGCCGCCTGCGCCGCCTTCACCCGGCTGCGGGCGCGGTCGAGGTTCGCGCGCGCCAGATCGCGTTCGGTGCCCGAGGACGCCGGGAGTTCCCGGATGCGGGCGTAATCCTTCTCCGCCAGCGTCTCGTCGGCGAGCGCAGCGGCCAGCTCGGACTCGGCCTTGCGCTTCTCCTCGTCGCGATACCCGGCCGTCGTCATCGTGTACTTGGCTCGGGCGGAGTCCGCCGCTGCCTTGGCCTCGGCGATCTCTTCCCTTAACGGCCCGTGGTCGGCCCGGGCCTGCGCCGCGACGGCGGCCGCCAGTTTCTGCTTCGCCTGGTCGCGGCGGGCGACCAGTTCGGGGGCGTCGAACGTCACCAGGACCGTTCCGGCCTCGACCGTCTGGCCCTCGCGGACGTGGACCGCACCAACCCGACCGCCGACCCGCGACCCGAACCGCACTTCCTGCACCTCGACGGTCCCCGGCAGCCGCAACACCTCGGGGCCGTTGCCGCGCGTCCAGTAGCACGCGGACACGCTGCTGACCGCCAGCACCAGGACTGCGAACGCGATCCGTTTCATGACTTCACCTCGCGGCTCAGCGTGCCGGGACCGCACAGCCACCGTCCTCGCACGGCCGCACCGTCCGCTCGACCCTCCGGGCCACCGGCGGCAGGTATAGCAGTGGCCACACCGGCCAGTAAGCCGGGATGCTGCCGACGATCCACCGGACAGCCCGGACACCCTGGCGCGTCTCGCCCGTGTGGTCGTCGCGGACTGCGATCTCGCCGGGCTGGAGCGGCCCGGTCGGAGGGATCGCCGTGGAGATCCGCACCCGGCCCAGCCAGTCGAAGATCTTGTGGACCCGGGCGATCCGGCGACACCGGTCACAGTCCGGGTGGTGGAAAAGCGTGATCCGCCTCATCAGATCCTCCGGCTCGTATGGAGCAATACCTGACAAAGCGAAGGACATGCCAGGACGTGTGTCGAAAGTCGGCCGCCGCGCAAGTTGCTTAATTAATGATAGTTATGACTCGCATGCGCGTGTGGGGTGTCCCCGGTTCGCGAGGTGACGCTGGGCACTCAGGAACCATGAGGGGTCCGGGCGACGCAACGGGGGCCTGGCCGAATCAGCCTGTCCCGAGCTACGACAGGTCTTCGACGCGCAGGCCAACCAACTGGCCGTCCAGTTGTTCGAGCAACATCGTTAGCTCGTTGCCCAGCGTTTCTGCCCCGTTCAGTTCGCCGGTCCGGCCGAGGTGTTCCAGCTTGCGTGCGACGGCGGCCGCGGTCGCGGAGAAGGTGGCGACCACCCCCTTACAGGTGTGAGAGGCGTGGGCCAGCGCCGCGGGGTCGCGCCGTTCGACGGCGGTTCGGACACCTGACAACAGTGCCGCCCACCGCACGCGGTAAAGCTGCACGAGTTCATCGAGTAGAGTCTGGTCGCCGCCGCACGCGGCCCGGATCGTGCCGGGGTCAAGTAACGTCGGAGCCGACGGTGACACGGCTGGCGCGGCAACTCGATCGACGGCGGCGTACAGTTCGGTGGCGCGGATTGGCTTGGACAGGTAGCCGTCCATCCCGGCAGCCAGACAGCGTTCGCGGTCGCCCGACATGGAAAACGCCGTCAGAGCCAGTAGCGGTAGCCGACGACCTGTACCCCGCTCGCGCTCGCGGAGTTTCGAGGCGACCGTCAACCCGTCTAGCTCCGGCATCTGCACGTCGAGCAGCGCCAGGTCAAACCCGCCACGATCCAGCGCGGCGAGCGCCAGGCGGCCGTCCCCGACGACCGTCACTACGTATCCGCGACGCTCCAGCAGCCGGCGGGCGAGCACCTGGTTGACCTCGTGGTCCTCGGCCACCAGGATTCGCAGTTGGCGTGACCCGGCCGCCGGCACCGGGGGCGTCAGCGAGAGGTCGGGTGATCCAGCGCCGTGTTCCGTGCCACGGCCGACGCGGACGGTGAACTCGAAGACGCTCCCTTGCCCCGGCGAACTGCGGACGCCGATCCGGCCGCCCATCATCGCGGTCAGCCGGCCGGCGATGGTCAGCCCCAGGCCGGTGCCGCCGTATCGTCGGGTGGTCGAGCCGTCCGCTTGCTCGAACGCCCGGAAGATGCGGTCCTGGTACTCCGGCGGGATGCCGATGCCGGTATCCCTGACGGAGAATGAAAGAATGACGAAGCCCGAATGACGGAATGAAGACCCGCCCACCCGCTCGTCATTCGTCATTCCGTCATTCGACATTCGACATTCGACCGCCACCCCTCCCGCCGAGGTGAACTTGACCGCGTTACCGACCAGGTTAATGAGCACCTGCCGTAGCCGGTTCGCGTCACCGACGAGTACGTCCGGCACTTCCGGATCGACGGTACAGGTGAGCGAAAGCCCCTTGCCACGGGCCTGTACGGCGAACGGCCGCAGGGCGTCGTCCAGCAGGCGCCGCAGCGCGAACGGGGCTCGCTCCAGGTCGAGCTTGCCGGCCTCGATCTTGGACAGATCGAGCAGGTCGTTGAGGATCACCAGCAGCGAGTCCGCCGAGGAACGGACCAACTCCAGGTGTTCGCGCTGCTCCGGCCGCAGATCGGTGTCGAGGGTCAGTTCGGTCAGTCCGAGGATGCCGTTGAGCGGGGTGCGGATCTCGTGGCTCATGTGGGCGAGGAACTCGGTCTTGGCCCGGTTGGCAGCCTCCGCCGCATTCGCCGCTTGCCGCAGCGCCTCCTCGGCGCGCTTGCGGTCGGTCATGTCGGTGACGACCCCGAGCGCCACCGTCCGGCCATCGAGCTGAAAGGGACTGATCACAACATCGACCGGAAACTCGCTCCCGTCCAGCCGGCGCAGCAGTAGTTCCTGACGGTGCCCGCGGGAGTGGAAGACGTGCTCCTCGGCCCAGGCCCGCAACTCGGATGCTGTTATCCCGCCCGTCTGGATCGGCGCCCGGAACTGCGCCGCCGACAGGCCGACGACATCCTCCCTCCGGCAGCGCAGCAGCGCGAGCGCCGCCTCGTTGACGTCGGCGATGCGGTCGGATTCGACGTCCAGCAGCACCACCCCGGCGCTGGTCCCCTCGAAGAGGGCCCGGAACTTGGCGTCGTTCTCGCGAACCGCGCGCTCGATCCGTCGCTGGTGCGTCACGTCCATCGCGAACCCGTCGAACACCAACCACCCATCCGCCGTGCGGGTCGTCAGCTTCAGCCGGCCGCGGACCCACTTCTCGGCCCCGCCGGGGGGCCGCAGTCTGTACTCGACGTCCGCCGGTGCGCCCGACTCGATCACCGCCAGCACGGCCGCCTCCATCGCCGGCCGGTCGTCGGGGTGGATCAGCTTCACAAACTCGGTGGCGTCCCCCAGCGCCTGCTCCGGCTCCAGCCCGGCCAGTTCGCGAACGCCGTCGCTAACGAAGTCGTGCGACACCTGTTCCGTCGCAAGGTTGATCCGCATCCGGTAAACCACACCGGGCACCGAGGCCGTGACCGCCCTCAGCTTGGCCTCGCTGGCCCGGACCGCGTTCTCGGCGGTCGTGCGGTCGGTCACGTCGCGGCTGATGCCGAACAGCCCGGCCACCTTCCCGTCGGCATCGTAATACGGCCCCTTGGTCGAGACGAAGTGCCGGGTGACGCCGGCCGTCGTGACCGTCTCTTCGACGGCACGGACAGTCAACTCCGCCAGCACCTGCTGGTCGTTGGCCATGATCGCTTCGGCGGTCGCCGGGTCGGACAGTTCCGCGTCGGTGCGGCCAAGGACGTCCTCGACCGTCCGGCCCAGGAAGGCGGCGCCGGCCGGGTTGATCGTGGTGTACCGGCCGGCGGGGTCCTTGATGTAGACGGCGTGACTGGTACCCTCAAAGATGGCGCGGTGGCGGCTGCTTCGCTCGGCCATCTCGCGGTGGGCGGCGACCACCTCCGCGGTCCGCTCAGCGACGCGCCGTTCCAACTCTGCGTTGAGGGCCTGACGTTCTTCATCGGCACGCTTGCGAGCGGTCACGTCGCGGAAGTCGATCATCACGCCACCGACCGCCGGGTCGGAGCGCAGGTCCGTTGCGACCGCTTCTACGGCCCGCCAGGATCCGTCGGTCAGCGGCAGCCGGCACTCGACTGCACCGGCGAGGGCGCCGCACAGCGCGGCCCGGTCTTCGGG
>DATLIF010000239.1:0-15975 GCA_035539575.1 Fimbriiglobus sp.
GGTGGGTCCAGCGAGTCTTCGAGCGCCGACCCACCCTACTACAGCATCCAGTCCAAAATGGTGGGTTGGGAGGGCGAGGCTCCTGCCGAGCCGAGGCAGCCCAGGCTCGGCAGGAGCCTCGCCCTCCCAAAAACCAGCCCACCAATTAAGCTTGGACGGTCGACTACAAGCCTCCTACTTCGCGTACAGCCAGCTCACGGGGAGCGAGCGGAACCGGGACGACCAGCGCTGGTCCTTAGGGTCGGTGATGTAGTAGGTCAGCAGCACCCGGTCCTTGACGAACAGGATGCTCGTGTAGGCGTAGGTCTGGTCGGCCCGGGTCTCCACGTCGCGGAGGTGGTGCCACGTCTTGCCCTCGTCGGAGGAGACGGCCGCGGTCAGTGGCGACCGCCGACCGCCGTGGCCGGCGCCGGCCTTGTGGGTGTTGTTCCACACCAGGAGCAGGTCGCCGGTCGCGGGGACGCGGCGGATCGTCGCGGGCGACTCCGGGGCCGTCACCGGGAGCCTGCCGGGCTCGCCCCAGGTGTGGCCGCCGTCCGCCGAGTACGCCGTGGCAATGTGCCCGAGTTGCGTGCGGATGATCATGAGCAGTCGGCCGCCCGCCAGCTCGACAACTTCCGGCTCCATCGCGCCGCGCTTCGGCAGATCGATGGTGCCGGCACCCTTCTTCCACGTCTTGCCGAGGTCGTCCGAGTAGGTGCAGAAGCACTCGAAGTGCATGCCGCCCTTCCGGCTGATGTCGTCGTCCCAGGCGACCGGGACCACGATGCGGCCGGTGGAGAGGACCGTTACCCGGTCGTTGTTGACGACATGGTAACCCGGCCCGTTGGTGGTGCAGACCGGCTCGCCGAACGTCTTGCCCTCGTCGGTCGAGACGCGCAGGAACAGCTTCAGATCGGCGGGGCCGTTCTTGACGAGGTAAAAGAGGCCCAGCGGACCGTCCATGGCGTTGGGCTTCATGCGGCGGAAGGTGACGGACATGACGTTCTGCTTGCCGATGTTCTCTTGCAGGACGCGCGGCTCGCCCCAGGTGCGGCCGCCGTCGCGGGAGTCGCGGGCGACGACTCGGGCCCGTGATTCGTCCGCCGCGCCGCCGGTGAACTCGGTGGTCGCGTACAGCAGCGTGCCGTCGGTTAGCAGCGCGATCGACCCCTCGGAGTAACGCGGGTTCTTGTCGGTCGCCCGGTACACGTCGTTGGTGATGATTGCCCCCGCGTCGGGCGGCGGCAGCGAGAAGGCCACGAGCGACTGCGCGGCCCGGACGCGGACGTCGAGCGTCGGGTCGTCGAGCAACTTCACGAGTGTATCGCGGAACTCGACGGCCCGGGCGTGGCCGGCGAAGTCGGCGGCGTAGGTCTTCACGGCCGGGTCGGACGAAGTGAGGTTCTGTCCGAGCAGCTTCTTACCCTCCGCGTCGCCTAACGTGGCGAGGGCATTCGCGACGTAGGCTTTCGCGAGCGGGTCCGTCTCCTTCGCCAGCCCGGCGCGGATCGGCTCCACGTCGGACTTGCTGCCGAGTTGGCCGAGAACCCAGACGGCGACCTTGCGGAGTTCCACGTCCGGGTCGGTGAGCCGCTTGCGGACGGTGTCCAGGGCGGTCGTGTGGCCGCAGCGGGCGAGGGCGGCGGCGGCCATCATCTTCAGCCGCGGGTTGTCGTCCTGGGCGAGCGCGGCGCGGAGCTTCGTACCATCGCCGACCTCGGCGACCTTGAACAGGCTCTCGGCGGCGTGCGTGTGGCCGATGGAGCCGGCTTTGTCGAGGATCGAGAAGAGGATCGGGAGTTTGGTGCGGTCGCCGGCGCGGATGGCCTCGCGGGCGAGGCCGCAGCGCTTCTGGTCGTCGGTTTCGCTGCGCATTGCCAGCGCGGCGAGGGCGTCCTGATTCTGCCCGGCGAGGGTGAGCGCCTCGGCGGCGTGCATGGCCGGCCAAAACTCGTCGGACTTCAGCCCATCGCGCAGGATCGTGAGGCAGCGCTCGCGCAGGGGCGGTTCGAGCGGCACCGCAGCGGGCGGGTCCGCGGCCCGCAGCGGGGCGGCGAGCAGGACGAGCAGCAGGAGTGCGGTCGGGCGGGTCATGGTGACCTCACGGGAGGGTAGCAGGTATCGTTTCCCAGCCGCCGCGCTCGGCGGAGCGGAGGGTCGCCAGGTTCACGGCGAGCGTCTGCCGGGCGTCGGCCAGCGTGCAGAGCGGGGCCGCCGTCCCCTCGACCGCGTCCAGGAAGGCGTTCGCCTGGCGGATGAACAGCGTGTCGCGTTCCAGCGGGCCGGCCGGCTCGTCGGTCCAGTCGCCGCCCGGCTCGGTCGCCCACCGCCAGCGCATGTTGTGGAACTCGAAGCGAGCCGTGCCGCGGGTACAGACCACGGTGATCGTCGATTCGTTGGGCGCCTGGTGCTGGTTGAGGCTGAAGCTGCCCATGACGGTGCCGTGGCGCGTCAGGACGTGGGCGGTGTCCTCGACCGTGACACCGTTGAGTACCTGGTGGGCGACGTCCGCGGTCAGGCGGGTGATCGGGCCGACCAGCCACTCGGCGGCGTTGAGGACGTGGGTGAGCGCGTCCTGCACCGCGCCGCCGCCGGTCGCGCGGTCGTTGTAGTAGATGGTGCGGTAGGCCGGGCGGTACAGCGGGAAGTGCTGACCGCTGACGGCGACCACCTGGACCGGTTCGCCGAAACGGCCGGCGCGGAGTGCGTCGTGCATCGCGGCGAGGGCCGGGTGGGCGCGGTAGACGTAGGCCACGGCCGCGACGACGTGCCTGCGTTCGACCTCGTCCAGCAGCTCGTCCACGCCGTCGGGGGTCGTGCTCAGCGGCTTTTCGACGAGGACGTGCGCCCCGGCCCGGACCGCGGCGCGGGCCATCGGGACGTGCAGGTGCGCCGGGGTGCAGACCGCCACGACCTCCGGGCCGGCGGCGAGCGCGGCGTCCAGGTCGGCGTAGACTTCCGCGACGCCGTAGCATTCGGCGACGGTCCGGCGCAGGGCCGGGTTCACCTCGCACAGGGACACCCGGGCGCGGCCGGTCGCGGCGAAGCAGCGCAGGTGCCGCTCGCCGATGGAGCCGACTCCGACGACCAGCACCCGCTTCATGGCTGCCTCACTTCCGGAGCTGGAAGATCGCCTCGACCTCGACGCTGGTGCCGAGCGGGAGCTGGGCCATGCCCAGGGCAGTGCGGGCATGCCGGCCGGCGTCCGGGCCGAACACTTCCTTGAATAGATTCGTTGCCCCGTGGATGACCAGGTGGCAGTCGGCGAAGTCCGGGTCGGCGTTGACGTACCCGGTGACGCGGACCACGCGCTCGATCCGGTCCAGCGAGTCGAACTTCAGACACAGCGCCCGGAGGATGTTGGCGGCGCAGAGGGCCGCGGCCTTCGTCGCGTCCTCGACGGACACCTGCGAAGGGACCTTGCCCTTGCTGGTCAGGACACCAGCGTCGAACGGCACCTGGCCGGAGGCATACACGGTGTCGCCGAGGACGGACACCAGGTCGATGATCGGGCTTTCCTTCGGCCCGCGGTCCAGCGGGTAGCCGGCGGCTTCGAGCTTCTGTTCGCGGTCGCCCATCGGTGGGGTCTCCGGTTTGGGTGGGGTGTGGTCTGGTTCCTGGCGAACGGCCGGCGTAAGCCGGCTGGTAGGTTCGCCTGCACCAGCCGGCTTACGCCGGCCGTTCGCCAGGGCGCAATCAGCCCAGGTTGGTCGGGAAGGTCGTCAGCTTCTCCAGACCGGTTTCGGTCAGGTGGTAGATCTGCTCGATCCGCAGCCCGGCACGCAACTCCGTTCCGTACAGGCCGGGCTCCACGGTGAACACGTCGCCGGCCTGGAGCGTGTCGTCCCACTCCGGGTTCAGCCGCGGGGCCTCGTGGGCGCTCAGCCCGATGCCGTGGCCCAGGTGATGCGGGAACGACCAGCCGCGGTAGCCTTCGAGCAGGCCGACGGCGTCGGCACACAGGAATCGGCAGCTCAGCCCCGGGCGGGCGACCCGCTCGACGTGTCGCAGCGCGTCGAGGATGCGGGCGCGGGCGTCGGCCTGCTCGGCGGTGGGTCGCCGGCCGACGACGAAGCTGCGGCACATGTCGCTACGGTAGCCGCGCAGCGTCACCGACAGGTCGAAGACGGCGACCTCGCCCACCTGTGCCGGCCGGCGGCGCGGCGGGCCGCCGGGGGAGCCGATCTGGAAGTCGTTGCCGAACTCGCCGAGAACCTCGCCGGCAGACTCCGCGGCCGCAGCCTGCATCCCGGCGAACAACTCGACCTCGGTGACTCCCGGTCGCAACGCCTCGACGGCGTAGGCGTAAGCCGCCTCGGTCGCAGCGATGGCCCGGCGCAGCAGTGCGATCTCGTCGGCGGCCTTGCGGCGCCGCATGGCGAGCAGCGCCGGTCGCAGGTCGGCCCACTCCGCGGCCGGGTGTGCCCACGGCAGCACCGGCCCGTCCACGCCGATGCGCTGGCGTCGACGCAGTGGGGCGGCGATCGCCTCCACCGCGGCGCCGGTCTGGTCGTCGATGAGCGTTGCCAGGCGCTGCGCCGGGTAGTGGAACACCGTGTCCGCCGCCGGCTCGAAGTCGAGCGGGTGCGGCGTGACCAGCGTCGTCGGGCCGTCGCGTTCGACCAGCACCGCGGCGGCGAACACGGCCGGGCACCAGTATCCGGTCAGGTAGTGGACGTGCCGGCGGTCGCAGACCAGGGCGGCGTCGAGCTGGGTTCGGGTCAGGTGGTCGCGCATCTTGCGCTGTCGGGCGCGGCATCCCTCGGTCGATAGGCCAGTGGTCATGGGTCGCGTAAAGAACCTTCGATGGATCAGGGCACGGCGAGAGGCACATTGTAGCCGCGGCCGGGCCGGGCTCAACCGTCATCGTTCGAGCAGTTTCCCGTTTGCACCGCGGGCCGGGCGGCGGTAGGCTGCCCGCGGTCCGAACCTGGGAGGCTGAGATGAAGCTGCTGGGCAAGACGGCGCTGGTGACCGGGGCGGCGCGCGGGATCGGGCGGGGCTGCGCGGTCGAACTGGCGCGGGCCGGAGCGGACATCGTGGTGAACGACCGCGACCGCTCGCCGGAGGCCGAGATGCTGGTCGCCGACATCAAGGCGCTGGGCCGGCAGGCGGCGCTGGTCGAGGGGGACGTGTTCGAGCGGGCGTCGTGTGAGTCGGTGGTGGCGCGGGCGGTGGTGGCGCTGGGCCGGATCGACGCGCTGGTGAGCAACCCGGCGTACTCGCGGCGCGGGGACTTCCTGGACTACGACCCGGACGTGTTCGAGCGGGTGATGCGCGGCACGCTGTTCGGCGGGTTCCACATGAGCCAGCTCGTCGCACGGCACATGGTGGCGCGGGGCGGCGGTGGGAAGATCGTGTTCGTCTCCAGCGTTCACGCGCGCATCCCGTTCGTCCGCAGCGTCGCGTACAACCCCGCCAAGGCCGGGCTGACGCACATGGCGAAGACGATCGCCGCCGAATTGCTGCCGCACCGGGTCAACGTGAACGTGATCGAGCCGGGCTGGATCGACACGCCCGGCGAACACGCCACCTTCGGCAGCGAGTTGATCGCGCGGGCCGGCGAGTCCTTGCCGTGGGGCCGGCTCGGCACGCCGGAGGACATCGGCAAGGCGGCGGCGTTCCTTTGCTCGGAGGACGCCGACTACATCACCGGGACGGAACTGGTCGTGGACGGTGGCCTTTGCCTCCGCGGCGCCGGCGGGGCCAGCGCCACGGAGAAGCCGCGGTAGTCACATGTGTTGCGAGCCGACGACGCCAGTCGTCGGGTACGCGAGACACCCGACGACTGGCGTCGTCGGCTCACCGCGGGTCGTCCAGCACGCGCCGCAGCCGGGCGAGCAGGTCGTAGGCGCGCGGAAACCGTCGCCACGGGTTCTTCCGCAGGCAGCGCAGGCAGACCGCGTCCAGGTCCGGCGACACCTCATGGTTGATCCCGGACGGCGGGACCGGGTCGCGGGTCAGTACCTCCTGCCGCACCTCCCCGGCGGTCGCGCCGTCGAACGGCGGGCGGCCGGTCAGCAGCTCGTACAGGATCACGCCCAGCCCGTAGACGTCCGTGTGCGGCCGCGGCTCGGCGTCCGGGTCGCGGATGCACTCGGGGGGCAGGTAGCCGACGCCGGCGGGCGCCTGGTCGTCCGTCGGTGGGGCGGACTGGAACAGTCCGCCGGTCAGCCGCATGTCGGCGACGCGCGGGATTCCGTCCGCGGCCAGCAGGACGTTGCTCGGCTTGAGGTTGCCGTGGGTCACCCCCTGCCGGTGCAGGTAGACGACGACCTCGGCCAGTTGCCCGACCAGCCGGACCGCCTCACGAACGGGGTGCGGCCGGCCGGTCAGCCGCGCGGCCAGGCTGCCGTTCGGGACGTACTCGACGATCAGGTACGCGGACCCGGCCCACCAACCGGCTCGCTGTACAGTGACGACGTGCGGGTGTGCGACCGCGGCCCCGACCTCGGCGCCGTGCCGCAGCCGGGCCTCCCACTCGTCGCGGGTGCAGGTCCCCTCCGGGAAGACCTTCAGCGCCACCGGCTGCCGCAGCGGCTCGTAGAGCGCGTGGTAGACGATACTCCGCGGCCCGCGGCCGACCTCGCCGACGATCCGGTAGCCGTCGCGCCCGGCCAGCCGCGCCAGCCGCTCCGCGGTGCTCGGCGGCACCGCGGCGACAGGTACTCCCTCCAGGAACCGGCCCAGGTCGGCGGCCAGCTCCGCTGCGTCGGCATAGCGGCGGGCGGGCTCCTTCTCCAGGCACTTCAAGCAGACCGTCTCCAGGTTGCGTGGCACGTCCGGCGGCAGCCGCGCCGGCTCGTCGTGGAGCACCTGTTGAATGGTCAGGTCCCAGGAGCCGGCAGTGAACGGCAGTCGGCCGGTGAGCGACTCGTAGAGCATCGCGCCGAGGGCGTACACGTCCGTGCCGGGGCCGACGTCGTGCGACCGCCCGGCCGCCTGCTCCGGGGCCATGTAACCCGGGGTGCCCAGGACCGCCCCCTCGCGAGTCCAGGCGGTGCTGTCACTGTCAAGCCGCTTGGCGAGGCCGAAGTCGGCGATTTTCACAGCGACGAGCGACGAGCGACGAGCGACGAGATCAGAAGAAGACTCGTCGCCCGATCTTTCTTTCTCTCTGTCCTCGTCGCTCGTCGCTCGTCGCTCGTCGCTGATAAGCACGTTGGCCGGCTTGAGGTCGCGGTGGACGATCTGCCGTTCGTGGGCGTGTGCCACGGCGAGCGCCAGGGTGCGGATCAGCGCGGCCGCGTCCGGGGCAGACAGCGGGCGGCCGGCGAGGTGCTGGTCGAGGGTGCCGCCGGCGACGAGTTCCATCGCGTAGTACGGCCGGCCGGCGTGCTCGCCGACCTCGTAGATCTGCACGACGTTGGGGTGCCGCAGCCGGGCCGCGGACTCGGCCTCGATGTGGAAGCGGGCCCGCGCCTGCGGGCCGGCCAGGGCGCCGTCGCGGATGACTTTGAGCGCGACCAGTTGACCGGAACTCGCCTGCCGGGCCTTGTAGACGACGCCCATGCCGCCGCGGCCCAGTTCGCCGAGGATGTCGTAGCCGGGGACCGCTGGCCGGTCCGCCGGCCAGTCGCCGGTGACCGGGACTTCGCTCATCGGCGGTCCTCGGGATGGGGCGTGACGACTGGAAGGGGCGAATTCACCCCGGAGTGTAGGCTCCGCATACCGGGCTCACAAGGTCAGCGGGTCCGAACTGCAACCCTGTCGGCTGAACAACCGGTCGCACGACCCCAGGCCGCCAGACCGCCACTTTCTGAGGGTGCCGGTTTGGCGGCCTGACCCCCTCGGTTCAGTCGCCGCCTCAACCGGTGGGGGTCAGGCTGCAAGGCTGCCACTTCGGAGTGTGGCAATGTGGCAACCTTGGTGGTCAAACATTGACCACCGATCCTCCAGAAGACCATTGCCCAAACAACTCTACATCCCGACCTGGGGGTAGGGTGGGCACCGCCCACCGTGACAGCCCAACAGTGGGCGGTACCCACCCTACGGAACAGCCGTTTGCCGGCCGACCGGCAGCAGGCTCACCAGAGTCCCGACCGCGACGCCCGCGGCCAGCGCTGCCAGCGGGGCCCAGAGGAACCAGACGCCGCCCCAGCCGAAGTTCACCTGCACCGCCACCGCGACGCTGGCGACGGTCGCCGCGACCGCAGCAAGCGGCGTCGCGCGCGGCACGAACAGCGCCAGGAAGAACAGCACGAAGATCGGTGCGGTGAGCAGGTTCACCACCTTGAAGCACAGCTCCAGAAGGTTCCCGGCCAGCCCGCCGACCACCAGGCTCAGGCCCACCGCCGCGATCCCGACCCCGACCGAGGTGAACCGCGCCAGCCGGACCTCGCTCGCCGGTGTGAAGGTCCGCCCGCCGGCCCGGCCGACGAAGTCCGTGACGATCACCGCCGAGGTCGAGTTGAACCCGCTGGACAGGCTCGACATCGCCGCCGCCAGGATCGCCGCGATCACCAGCCCGGTCAGCCCCGGCGGCAGGCCGATCACGATGAAGTGCGGCATCATCTTGTCCGCCTGCCCAACGACCGACCACCCGTCCGGCATTTCCTCAGGCCGCGCCTGGAAGTACCCCAGCACCGCCAGCCCGGCCAGCCCGAGCAGCGACGCGCTGAGGACCGTGGTGAAAAGCTGCACCGCGAACGACCGCCGGGCGGCGGCCACGTTCCGGGTCGCCAGGTAGCGCTGGATCGCCATCTGGTCGGACCCGGCGGTGCAGGTCATCCACACCAGCATCCCGACGAACGCCCCGACGACGTTGCGCGACGCGGTCGGGGTCGGCCCGGCCGCCCCCTCCGGCCACACGACCGGCCAGACGGCCAGCTTCGGCCAGTGGGCCGGCCACTCCGTCGGCCACCACGCGCCGAAGCCGCCCAGCGCCGCCGTGATAATGGCGATCGTGACGATCGCCCCGAAGACCATCAGCACCGCCTGGACCGCGTCCGTCACCACCACCGCCTTCAGCCCGCCCTCGGCCGTGTAGACCAGGGTAATCACCCCCATCAGGATGCTGATCGCTGGCAGCCAGGACGGACTCAGCCCCAAGAGCGGGATCAGCACTGCGTGCGCGGTCGCGTACAGGATGGACGCCATCCACGCCACCCGCAGCAGCACGAACATCAGCGCCCCGAGCAGCCGGCCGGTCAGCCCGAGCCGGGCCTCCAGCAACTCGTACCCGCTGGTGACGCGCTGCCGCATGATCCGCGGGATCAGCACCAGCGCGACGATGAGGTAGGCGAACGGGAACGCCAGGAACTCGGAGAAGATGACCGGCCCCTTGCCGATCATCTCCCCCGGCAGGGCGAGATACGTCAGCGTGCTGGTCAGGGTGGCGAACAGGGACAGGCCGATCATCAGCGGCGACATCGACCGCCCGCCGAGCAGGTAATCGTCTGCCGACTTCACCTGCCGGGCGTAGTACGCCCCGATCGCCAGCATCCCGACGGCGTACAGGCCGATGACCAGGTAATCGAGGACGGTCATAAGGAGCCCTTGGTTGCTGGAGTGTAGTAGGCACACTCCATGTGCCGTCTCTTCGCGGGCCGAAGAACGGCACACGGAGTGTGCCTACTACACTGTCCGATCCGTCGGCAGGATCACGGCCACGCTCTCCTTCGCATCAACGCGGGCGAACGTGTGCAACACCAGCACCACCCCGCTATATTTCGCTCGTACCATCTCGGTTCGTCGGCCGAGCGGGTCCGTCACCGTGCCGAGCGGGTCGCCTTCCCGGACCACCTGGCCGAGCGTCACCGCCGGCTCGAAGAACCCCTCGCACGGGGCCGGGTGGTTCGCCTGCATGTGGCCGGCGCCGGGCCGCGAGTCCTCGACCACCAGCGGGGCCGCGACGGGCGGCAGCGCGTCGTCGGTCGCGCCCACGTCGGCGAGCACCCGCAGACAGCCGGCGGTGTACGCCTCCACGCCGGCCGGGTCGCAGCCGCCGCCGCCGTGGTACTCGGCGTAGATCGCCGGCACCTTCGCGTCGCGGGCGACCGACAGCGACCGGCCGTCCGGCCGCGGGTCGGTGCCCCAGATGATCGGCAGCCCGAACGCGCGGGCCATCCGCCGCTGGACCGCCAGCAGCGCCGCGTCCGGGTGCAGCATGTACCCGACGAGTGGTAGCACCCGCAACCGCGTACCGCCGGTGTGCAGGTCGATGTAGTAATCGGCCTCGCGGATCAACCCGGAGAGTTCATGGGCGATTCGCTCCGTGACCGAGCCGGCGGGCGCGCCCGGGCAGGTGCGGGCGAGGTCCAGCCCGTCCTCGGCCACGCGGCTGCCGCGGCGGAACGCCGGCTCGTTGACGACCGGCACCAGCGTGACCCGGCCGCGCGGCGGCGGCGTCTCGCGGAACCGCGCGATCAATCGGCGGACCGCGGCCATCGGTTCGAACTCGTCGCCGTGGACGCCGCCGGTGATCAGCACCCGCGGGCCGGGTGAACGGCCGACGAACTCCTCGCGGGCGATTAGCATGATGACATTACCGCTCAAACTGGTGAGGCGACAACTCGCGTACCAACCAGGCGAGCGGGGGGCGTCAGCCCCCCGAGTGGGCACGTCCGGGACTGTGACCTCCCTCGGGGGGCTGACGCCCCCCGCTCGCTTTGTTGGTGCTCGGTGCAGCCGGTGACATATCGCGTCAGTTCATGAACCGGAACGAGAACAGCCGCGCGTCCTTCATCGCGAATCGCAGGCGGACCGGCTGGCCGGCCAGCTTCGCCACGTCGGGGCCGGACTTCCAGCGGATGACGCGGTCCGTCTCGTTGCCGATCGTCTCGACCGCGTCGGTCAGTGCATAGCCCGGCAGCGGCTTGCCAGATGCGTCCTGAAGCTCTACCCGGATGCCACCGGCCGCCGACGTGGCGAAGTTGATCTCCAGTTCCTTGCCCGCGAATGTGAACGGCTTCGTGACCAGCTCGCCTCCGGCATACGGGGCGACCGCGGCCGCGAACCCGTCCACCCGCAGCGAGTAGCGCCGCAGGTGGCTGGTCGGCTGGCCGTAGTTCTGGTTGGCGTACAGCGACATCCCGGCCGCCCCGGTCGGGACGACGTTCAGCGCCGGGTAGTTCGTCCGCGACACCCAGTTCTCCAGGCCGATGCCGGGCGTCAGGAACCCCTCGGGGAACGTGCGGTCGTAGCGGTCGCCGCCGCGGGTGGTGATGAGTACACCGTCGGAGCAGTCGTGGAAGTACTTCGGGTTGACCTTGATGGCCTTCGCCTGCTCCGCGGTGAGCACCTGCCGGCCGAGCATGAACCGGGCCGCGACGCCGACATAGAGATGCGGGGCGCGGTAGTACGGGTGGGTCTGGTTCGTGTAAAGCTGTTCGACGGGGCCGTCGCCGTAGCCCATCAGGACCGGCGGCGTCCAGGTGAGGAAGTCCTTCGAGGTGGCGCGAGCGATCCGCCGGGTGCGATCGAAATAGACCCGGAAGTAGCACAGGTAGCACTGCTCGGCGTCCGACCAGAACGGCACGTTCTGCGAGTCGAACGCGCCCTTCGTGATGACCGACTCGTCGCGGAGCTTGCGCCAGCGCAGGCCGTCCGCGGAGGCGAACGCGACCAGCCCTGTCTTGCCGATCCCGGCCAGCGCCTTGAAGCGCTCACCCTTCGGCACGCCGGGGCGGGTGTCGATCATCGGGCAGAAGTTGTGCGAGAACGGCGGTAGCCCGGCGAGGACGACGTTGTTCGCCTTCGTGCCGTGGATCTCGTACAGCCCGAGGTCCGGCTTGGTCCAGGCGACGCCGTCCTTCGAGAAGGCGACGCAGGTGACTTCCGTGGGCGAGCCGTCCTTCCCGCCGACCGAGCCGCGGTAGTACATCCGGTACTCGTCGCCGTCGCGAAGGGCCGTGCAGTAACCGCAGAACGGCCCCTCCCAGGGCTTGTCGAACTTCAGCGCGATGCCCTCGTCCCGCGGTTGCTCCATTCGCAGGGTGGCGCCGTCGAGCTTGTCGATGAGGAACTTGTCCACGAACAACTCGCGTCGCGAGCCGAGTTCGATCGGCTTATCGTCGGCGCGGAGGGCCGGCGGGCAGAGGATCAGGGCGAGAAGGAATGCCCGTCCGGTCATGGGGAAGCCTCGGGGGCGGTTTCAAAGTAGTCCGCTCGCTCCGCGAGCGGTCGGCGAAGACCGCTCGCGGAGCGAGCGGACTACACTCGTTACCACGCGGTCCAGCCGCCGTCGATGGTCAGGTTCTGCCCGGTCAGGAAGCTGCTGGCATCGCTGGCGAGGAAGACGATCGCGCCCTTGAGTTCGTGCGGCCGGCCCATCCGCCTCATGGGGAGCTTCGTCTTGAGCCGCTCGACCATCGCGGCGGGGGCCTTCTCGCTCGGGAACGGGCCGGGGCTGAGGCAGTTGACCCGCACCCCGTCCGCGGCCCAGTACGCGGCCAGGTGCCGGGTCATGTGGACGATGCCGCCCTTGAGGGCGTGGTACGCCACCGGGCTGGCCGGACAAATCCCGTCGTAGGCGTCCGGGTACGAGGCGACCTGGCCGTACATCGAGCCGAGCAGGACGACGCTGGCCGGGGCGCCGCGCCCGACGGCATGGTTGCGGACCAGCCGGGCGAGCAGGAAGTACCCGGTGGCGTTCGCCAGGTGCCGGGTGAACTGCTCGGCGGTCACCGTGGACCAGTCGTTCGGCTCGGGTTCGTGGCCGTTGTTCACCAGCACGTCGATCCGGCCGGCGATCGCGACCGCGTCCGCGAAGCCGCGCTCCAGCGCCGCGGGGTCCATGTGGTCGAGGGCGACCGCGTCGTGCCGGCCGGGGAGCGCGTCCGCGGCGGCCCGGGCGCGGTCGGAGTCCCGGCTGGCGGCCACGACTGTCGCGCCGGCCTCCGCGAGCGCGCGGGCCATCGCGGAGCCGAGGTGCCCGGTCGCGCCGGTGACGAGCGCCACCCGCCCGGTCAGGTCGAACAGTTCGCGGACGGTCGGCTCCGGCATCGGAAGCTCCACGGCATCAGAACGGCCCGTCGAACGTGAACCCGAGCGGGCCGAACTGCCGGCGCGTCTCGGCCAGCCCCTGCTGCACCCAGATGATGTCCGCCCCGTAGGCGAGCAGCCGGGCGCCCAGGTCGAGCATCTGCTTCGCCCGCTCCGGGGAGCCGACCGGGATGCCCCAGTGCTTGCCGGCGGCCCGGGCGGCCTCGGCCACCGTGCGGATCGCCTCCTCGATCATCGGGTGCTGAAACTGCCCCGGGACGCCCGCCAGCACCGAGAAGTCGCCGGGGCCGAAGAACAGTACGTCCACCCCCTCGACCTCGGCGATCTCGCGGGCGTGGGCCACCGCGTCCGGTTCCTCGATCTGCACGACGACGAACGTCTGATCGTTGGCCGCGCGGACGTACTCGTCCAGCGGCATCAGGCAGTACGGGTTGTCCGCGTTGCCAGTGTCGATGCCGCGGCGGCCGAGCGGGGCGAACTTTGCCCACCGGACGACCTCGCGGGCCTCGGCCGCGTCCGAGCACCGCGGGTACATGATCCCCTGCGCCCCGGCTTCGAGGATGCGGCCCATCCGCATGACCTCGCCCTTGGCCGGGCGGACGAGCATGTCGGCGCCGCCGACCCGGGCCGCCCGCATCAGCCCGGCGGCCGTCTCCAGGCTTAACGCGCTGTGCTCCAGGTCCAGCCACAGCCCGTCGAACCCCATCAGGCTGACCATCTCGAAGAACGACGGGTCAGTGGCGTGGATGGTCGTCACCAGTGCCGGTTCGCCGCGGCGTAGCTTCGCCTTGATCCTGCTCGGTCGCATGTGATCTCCATGTGTTGCGGACGGCACGGGTATGCGTTTATTATCATCCCCGGGCCGGTCGGGTAGTGGACCCGACCGGGCTCTCGCGTCCCACCTTCCACATTCGGGATCACCGATGTACCGCCGCCTCCTGGTGTCGCTCGCCTTCTGCGCCGCGCTCGGCTTCGCCTCGCAGCTAACCGCCGCGGACACTGCCCCGCCACCGGGGTTCACCGCGCTCTTCAACGGCAAGAACCTTGCCGGCTGGCACGGCTGGGCCGTCCACGAGAAGGGCGGCAAGCCCGCCGACCTGGTCAAGCTCAGCCCGGAGGAGCGTGCCAAGAAAGTCGAGGGTTGGACCGCGGACGCGAAGAAGCACTGGCGGGTCGAGAACGGCGAGTTGGTCAACGACGGGCTGGGCGCGTACCTGGCCACTGACAAGGGCTACGGCGACATCGAACTGCTGATCGAGTACAAGACGGTCGCCAAGGCCGACAGCGGCGTGTACCTGCGCGCCACCCCGCAGGTGCAGATCTGGGACACCACGAAAGAGGGCGGCAAGTGGGACCGCGGCGCCGACAAGGGGTCCGGCGGGCTGTTCAACAACTCCAAGGACGCGCCGGGCCAGTTGCCGCTGGTCCACGCGGACCGGCCGTTTGGCGAGTGGAACAAGTTGCGTATCCTCCAGGTCGGCGAGCGGACCACGGTGTACCTCAACGACAAGCTCGTCGTGGAACACGCCCGGATGGAGAACTACTGGAACCGCAAGGCCCCGCTGGCGCGCACCGGCAAGGTCCTGCTCCAGACGCACGGCGGCGAGATCCGCTGGCGGAACGTCTTCGTCCGGCCGATCCCCGCGGACGAGGCGAATGCCATCCTTGCCAAACACGGCGCCGACGGGTTCGAGAGCGTCTTCAACGGCAAGGATTTCGACGGCTGGGCCGGCCCGGTGGAGAACTACGAGGTGGCCAGCGGCGCGATCGTCTGCAAGCCGGGGAAGGGCGGGACGCTGCACACCAAAAAGTCCTACGGGGACTTCGTCGCCCGGCTGGAGTACAAGCTGCCGGCGGGCGGCAACAACGGGCTGGCGATCCGCTACCCCGGGGCGGGTGACCCGGCCTACGCCGCGATGTGCGAGGTGCAGATCCTCGACGACACCGCCGAGAAGTACGCCAAGCTCGACCCGCGGCAGTACAACGGCTCGCCCTACGGCATGATCGCCGCACGGCGCGGCTTCCTGCGGAAGGTCGGCGAGTGGAACTTCATGGAGGTGACGGTGAAGGGCTCGACTATCCAGGTGGAACTCAACGGCACCCGGATCGCGGACGGCGACCTCAGTCTGGTGAAAGAGTACATGGCCAAGAGTCCGCACCCCGGCAAGGACCGCACCGAGGGGCATTTCGGCTTCGCCGGTCACTCGGACCCGGTCGCGTTCCGCAACGTCCGCATCAAGAGCCTGAAGTAGGCTTTCAGTGTAGTAGGCACACTCCGTGTGCCGTTCTTCGAGTCTGCAAGAACGGCACACGGAGTGTGCCTACCACACTCCAGAGTTCGGGAAGTCCATGCTGGACCGGCGGGGGCTGCGACCCGATAATGGTTGTGGCCCCCCTTGCCGCGGTTTCCCGCCGGTCGATGGTCCAACCCGTTTGCCTCGCCGGGTGCAAAGTATGCCCACCGCAGCGCTCCGCTTTCCAGTCCTGGCCGCCCTCGCCGTGGGGCTGTGCAGCCGCGCGTCCGCCGCGGAAAAGCCGCCCACGCCGGACCAGGTCCGGTTCTTCGAGACCCGCGTCCGGCCGGTCCTGGCCGAACACTGCTACGAGTGCCACGGGCCGAAGAAGCAGCGCTCCGACCTGCGGCTGGATAGCGCCGCCGCCATGAGGGAGGGCGGCGCGTCCGGCGAGCCGCTGCTCGGTGCGCCCGACAAGAGTCTGCTGCTGAAGTCGGTGACGCACGCCGAGGGCGTCGCTCCGATGCCGCCCAAGAAGAAGCTCACCGCCGGCCAGGTCGCGGACCTGACCCGGTGGGTCGGCATGGGCGCGCCGTACCCGGCGACAGCAGTCCTGGCGAAGGCGCCCGGCCGCGACCACTGGGCGTTCCAGTCCGTGAAGCGGCCCGCGGTCCCGCAGGTCAGTGACCCGGCGTTCCCGGTCCGCAACCCCATCGACGCATTCGTCCTCGCGAAGCTCACCGCCGCCGGGCTCAAGCCCGCCGCCCCGGCCGACCGTCGGACACTCATCCGCCGGGTCACGTTCGACCTGACC
>DATLIF010000240.1:0-3795 GCA_035539575.1 Fimbriiglobus sp.
GATCGCCTCACCGAACGCCGGGCCGATGGCGACCGCCACCTGTCCGGTTGCCCACGCCAGGTAGATCGATTGGTAGATCAGGTAAGCCGGATAAGCAACGACCGAGAGGGCCGCCAGGATCGGCCCCACCACCGGGCCGTACGCCTCCACCCAGCCGACGGGGTCACAGAAGGGGACCACGGCTGACGGCTCCGATGGGGGTAGGAAAGCATGAGCCACCGGATACGAGCCCGTCCGGGCGGCTAGTATTCCCGGGGAGTCGGGGACCGGGTTTTTTCTTGCTGGCATCCGGCCGGGGACCGAAACTTCTAGCACCCGGCAGGGTCTAATTCTCATTGCGCCCCACAGGACGCGGGGCCGCCTGCCCAGGTTCTCGCCCGCCGGCCCGACCGCACGCCATGCAAACATTCTGCACAACCCTTCTAACCGCCGTCGCTTGCGTCGCCTTCGCGGACGGCCGCGCCGCCGCTGCGGACGGGATCGGCCTGCCCGGCGGCGCGACCCTGACCCAGGTGGACTTCGAGCGGCACGTCATGGGCCTGCTCTCGAAGGCCGGTTGCAACGCCGGGTCCTGCCACGGGTCGTTCCAGGGCAAGAACGGGTTCCGGCTGTCGCTGTTCGGGTACGAACCGACCTTCGACCACGCCGCCCTGACCCGCGACAACCTCGGTCGGCGAGTGGACACCCAGCGGCCGGAGAACAGCCTGCTGCTGCTGAAGGCGACCGGGGCCGTCGCCCACGACGGCGGGATGCGGTTCGGCAAGGGGTCGTGGACCTACGAGGTCTTTCGCGAGTGGATCGCCGGCGGCGCGGCCCACACCCCCGGCAGCGGCGAGATCGCCGAGCTGCGCGTCACGCCGCCGGACTTCGCGGTGGTGAAGGACGGGTCGTCGCTCCAGGTGAAGGTGACGGCCACGTTCGCCGACGGCAGCGCCGAGGACGTGACCCCGTTCTGCGACTTCAAGGTGAGCGACGACGCGGTCGCGGCGGTCTCGACCACCGGATTCGTCGAGGCACGCAAGCCGGGCGACGTGGGCCTGACGGTCCTGTACCGCGGTGCGGTGCGGGCCGTGCGCGTGCTGGTTCCCGCGCCCGGCCAGGTGACGTTCCCCGCCGCGCCGGCGAACACCATCGACCGCGAAGTCCTGACCAAGCTCAAGCTGCTGAACATGGCCCCGTCCGGGCCGAGTTCGGACCTGGAGTTCCTGCGCCGGGTGACGATCGACACGCTCGGTGTCCTCCCGACGCCGGAGGAGGCGCGCGAGTTCCTGGCCGACGACTCGCCGGGCAAGCGTACGAAGAAGATCGACGAGTTGTTGAAGCACCCGCTGCACGCGGCGCTGTGGGCGACGAAGCTCAGCGACGTCACCGGGAACAACACCGATGCACTGGAGGTGCCGCAGCAGATGCGGACTCGCCGCAGCCAGATGTGGCACGACTGGCTCCGCAAGCGCGTCGCCGAGAACCAGCCCTACGACCAACTCGCCCGCGACATCCTCACCGCCACCAGCCGCGACGGGCTGGACGCCGACGAGTGGCTGGCGTTCGTCAACAAGACCGACGCGCGTATGGCGAAGGGCGGGTTCGACACTGGCTACGAGGACAAGCAGACACTCGACCTGTTCTGGCGGCGGCAGCAGCAGGTCCCCGTCGAGCAGTGGGGCGAGAAGGTCGCCGCGGCGTTCCTGGGGGTGCGGCTGGAGTGCGCCCAGTGCCACAAGCACCCGACCGACCGGTGGACGCAGGACGACTACTGGGGCTTCGCCAACCTGTTCGCCGGGGTGATGCAGCAAAACAACCAGTTCAGCGCCCCCGACGTGCGGAAGCTCGCCACAGCCGAGAACCAGGAGCGGCGAGAAAAGAACGAGGGGCGGAACAACAACCAGATCACGCTGGTGCGAGAGATGTACTTCGGCGGCCCCAACAACCGGCCGATCAACCTCCGGCCGATCATGGGCACCAACCGGATCGTCCAGCCGAAGGCGCTGGGCGGCCCGACGCTGCCGCACAATGCTGGTCGCGACACCCGCGCGAAGCTGTGGGAGTGGATGCACGACCCGGACAACCCGTTCTTCGCCCGCAGCTTCGTCAACCGCGTCTGGGCGCACTACCTGGGCGTCGGGCTGGTGAATCCAGTGGACGACTTCTCCCAGGCCAACCCGCCGACCAACCCGCGGTTGCTGGACGCGCTGGCCACGGAGTTCGTGGCGTCCGGGTACGACGTTCGCAAGCTGGAGCGGGCGATCCTGACGAGCCAGACCTACCAGCGCACGTCGCGGCCCAATGATTCAAACCAGTTCGACAAGAACAACTTCGCCCGGTCGTACGTCCGGCCGCTGATGGCCGAGCAGGTGGTGGACGTGCTCAACGCGGCGGTCGGGGTAGACGAGCCGTTCGGCAACGAGGCCCCGGCCGGCACGAAGATGACCGAGGTCGGGGCGAGCCGGCTGAACAACGGGAACCTGTCGTACGTGCTGCGGATCTTCGGCCGCCCGCCGCGGACGACCGCCTGCGACTGTGAACGGGCGATGGAGCCGGCGCTGCCACAGACGCTCTTCCGCATGACCGACCCCGCGCTGATGCAGAAGCTGCGGGCGCCGGCCAACCGGGCCACGAAACTCGCCCGCGCCAAGACGAGCGACGACAAGGCGGTCGAGGAGCTGTTCCTGGCGACGCTGACGCGGCTCCCGACGGCGAAGGAGAAGGACGAGGCGCTCGGTTTCCTCAAGGCCGGCAAGAACAAGACCGAGGCGCTGCAAGACGTCTTGTGGGCGCTGATCAATACGCGCGAGTTCATCCTGAACCACTGAGAGCGGTGAGCGATGAGCGGTGAGTGATGAGCAAAACGGAATCGGGTTGAGCGGGAGGAACCGGATAAAGGACTTCCGAACGCTCAAGGTGTGGGAGAAAGCGCACGCACTAACCTTATCCGTATACAAGGTGACGGCTTCATTCCCGAGGGAAGAACTGTTCGGGCTTACGAGCCAGATGCGTCGGTCCTCGTCCTCGATACCGACCAACATTGCAGAAGGTTGCGGCGCGAACACCGACCCAGAGTTCGCACGGTTCTGCCAGATCGCCGTTCGCTCAACGTGCGAACTGGAGTACCAGTTGCTGTTGTCTCGCGACCTCGGATACTTGCCACCGCCGAACCATGGCGAGATGGAATCATCTGTGATCGAAGTCCGAAGGATGCTGATCGCATTCGTGCAGAAACTTCGCAAAAACGAGTTTCCAACATGACTGGTTTTGCTCACCGCTCACCGCTCACCGCTCACCGCTCACCGCTAAAGGAGTCCGCCATGCCCCGGACCGACTGTGAAGGGTTCCACCGCCGCGACTTCCTCCAGGTCGGCGCCGCCGGCCTGCTCGGGCTGTCGCTGCCGTCCTTCCTCGCCGCCGAGGCGAAGGCGAAGGAGAAGGGCACCGACAACCCGAAGGCGAAGGCCAAAAGCGTCATTCTGGTCTGGCTGGCCGGCGGGCCGGCGACCATCGACATGTGGGACACCAAGCCGGACGCCCCGGAGGGCATCCGCGGCGAGTTCAAGGAGATCCAGACGAAGGCCGCCGGCGTCCGCTGGAGCGAACACCTGCCGAAGACCGCCGCCGTCGCGGACAAGCTCACCGTGGTCCGGTCGCTGTACCACACCATCCCGAGCCACGCACCGGCGACGGTGTTCATGACCACCGGCAACAAGCCGACCGCGGCGCTGCAATACCCGGCGATCGGCTCACTGACCGCGAAGCTCTTGCCGACCGAGGTCGGCGTGCCGCCGTACGTCACGTTCCTGGACC